>NZ_JAUBPU010000032.1:0-61997 GCF_036700885.1 Microcoleus sp. S13_B4 | reverse complement strand
GACCCCATCTTTTTTTACCTCACTTTGGGCAAATCCGCTACTGGTGGGGCTTTTGACTCTTGTTGTCACCCCGTCAGGTCGATCGCCCTACGATAGAAATTGCCGATCGACTGCGATAAAATTATGGAAGTAAAAGCCAGGGAAATTCGACGTTACACTACACCAGAGGGTATATCGCCATTCAGCGAGTGGCTTGATTCGCTCCGCGATCGGAATGTTAGAGTTAGAATCAAATCTAGGCTTGACCGAGTTGAGCAAAGTAATCGCGGAGATTTCAAGTCAGCGGGACAATGAGTTTTTGAACTCAGAATTAATTATGGTCCGGGCTACCGCGTTTACTTCGGACAAGTCGGCGTAACAATTGTGGTAATCCTCATAGCTGGGGATAAAAGCACCCAATAACAGGACATTCGACAAGCTATAGAATACTGGACAGATTATGAAAAACGTGAAAGCACTGACAAGTGATAGCTACCGCGAGTATCTAATTGAATCTCTCCACGAGCCGGAAGAAGCTGCTGGTTTTATCGGCGCTATCTTGGAAGAAAAAGATCCTGAACCCGCCCTTTTGAGAAATGCCATCCGAAAGGTGATTGACGCTCGAATGAGGATGAATGCTCTTTCGGAGTCAGCAAAACAGCATCACGAAAAACTCGACAAGATGCTGACGGAAAGTGGCGGTTCGGAAATCTATAGTTTGGTAGAATTGCTCGAAGCATTAGGATTTAAACTAGAAATTACTGTCGCAGATACTGAGTTGTCGGCTGACTCGGAATCAACGGATTTTGGGGAATCAGAATTCTCGCCCGAATCAGTAGTAATTAATCCCAGTTAATGAGTAAATCGCGCCCTCACCCTTCCCTCACAAAATCAAACAATCGGTGAGCCATTTCTAGCTTGCTGCAAGGCGCTATTTCTACTTGCTTGCCGGCGGCATTAATTAATATTGCTTGATTGGTATTGCTGCCGAAACCGGCACCTATTTGATCGATCGGGTTTGCGGCAATTACATCCAGTTTCTTCCCCCGCAATTTCTCCAACGCTGGCTTGACAATATCCCCAGTTTGTGCTGCAAAGCCGATTAATTTTTGGTGCGACTGTTTCAATTTTCCCAACTCTGCCACAATATCCGCTACCGGTGCCAAAGGCAAACTATTGGGGAGCGATCGCTTCGGCAATTTCTCACTACTGTACTCCGCAGGCTTCACATCTGCTACCGCCGCAGCCATCACCGTCAAATCCGCATCGTGAAAGCATTCCAGCATCGCCTGCCGCATTTCTTGAGCACTGGCAACTGCGATCGCCCGTACACCTGACAGCGGCAATTCCCCAGTTATACTGTGTACCAGCGTCACTGTCGCGCCGCGGTGCTGTGCAGCTTGCGCCAAAGCTATACCCATTTTGCCACTGGAAGGATTGCCGATAAACCGCACCGGATCGAGGTGTTCCCGCGTTCCTCCCGCACTGATCAACACCCGAAGCCCCGCTAAATCTCGATCGCCCTTCGCATACAACAGCGATTCAATATGAGGCAAAATCTCACCCGGTTCTGCCATGCGGCCGACACCCGCGCGATCGCACGCCAGCATTCCCGCCCCCGGATTCGCAGCATGATAGCGCCCATAAGTCAAAACTTCCCGCCAATTCCGCTGCACCGCCGGCTGTTCCCACATATCCGTATTCATCGCCGGTGCCAGCAAAATTGGGCAAGTAGAAGCTAAAACAGTATTAGTCAGCAAATTATCAGCAAAACCCCCCGCCAACTTAGCCAAAGTATTAGCTGTCAAAGGAGCAATCACAAAAACTTCCGCCCATTCTCCCAGTTGAATATGCAGGGGGCGGCCGTGGCTTGCTTGCCAGAAATCTTTGTCAGTAAAAGCAGGATGGCGGCACAGAGTAGCAAAAGTCAAAGGCGTTACAAACTCGCCAGCCGCATCAGTAAGAATAGCTTTAACTTCCGCTCCAGCTTTCGCTAAAGTTGAAACTACTTCGCAAACTTTGTAAGCCGCAATCCCGCCACTAACCCCGATTAAAATTCGTCTGCCCTTCATGATTTTTGGTAATACAGCAACCTTCGAGGTTATGAGAACTTGATGAATTCCTGAAACCATTGCGGAGAATTGCCCGATCGCATCTCCTCATTCTTTCTTCCTTCTTCCTCATTCTTTCTTCCTTCTTCCTTCTTCCTTCTTCCTTCTTCCTTCAGCCATAAAAAAGAATCAAGAAAGAAATTAAGATAAAAACAGGCTAAAATCCCTAATTCATCTGTTTAATCCGCAACAAAATATGCTGCTAACTTCTTCCTCAATTCCGTCGAAAATTTTGAGCTAGATTTTTCAGTCTATGCTTCGTCGTAGGCTTCCATATCCAGAAGGTGGAGATAAGGTTCAACTAGCTCCGGCCGCTGAAAAGCAAGCGATCGCAACAAATGCCAATCATTCAATCCCTCAAAAGGATCTGTATAATCGTCAACTTCCAAACGGACAGCCAATTCCGCCACGTCCTGAGAAGTAAGTACAGCAATATCGCGCGATGCTTTGGTTAAAGTTTTCATTTTTTTCCCCTGCCCGAGACTTCCGCCATACTATATACTAAACCTTTAATTCAATTTCGACACAGTTTCTACAACAAAACTTCGCATTACATCTATAACTTCCGGCAGAATCTCGTGTCCCATGTTAAATTCTTGATACTGCACCGCAGCTCCCCAAGCCGTCAAACTCTCGCGCGATCGCACAGCAGCACTAACGGGAACAATAGTATCTTGAGTACCATGCACGATTAAAACAGGTGGCAAAGCATTCCCAGCAACTGGCGAAATCGGGTGTAAATAACCGCTCAGACAAATTAAACCCGCTAGGGGCAAAGTCAATCCCACATCTAGAGTCATCGCTCCGCCTTGAGAAAAGCCACCTAAAATTGTGCGAGACAAAGGCACGCCCGTGCTGCTTTCCAAAGACAGCAAAAATTCCCTCAGCAATTGCCGACTTTCTACCAATCCCTGAGCGTCTTTGCTTTGAAGGTTATACCACGCTTTGCCGCTCGTTACTTGCGGATGGGGAAAGGGGGCATCGGGAAACACAAACTGATAATCCGGCAAATTGAAAGCTGGTGCTAAGGAAGTCAAATCCCGAGCATTAGCACCCCATCCATGCAAAGCGACAATCAAAGCAACAGGTTTGCGATCGGTTGTGGGCGGAATGCTAATAGATTGTAAAGACATCGTAGTTAATAATTGGTAATCTGGTCTTGCTACAATTATAAATTGTCACGACGGGTAAAACCAAAAAAAATTATCTTTGGCGATATTGGACTCGAAATTAGCACGCGCTTGCCAATAACTATAACCGTTAACAGTGGAAAGTAGACTGCGAAATCCGCACCTTTTCCAAGTTGAGTGCGGATAGTTCACTTTTTCTAAACAAGAATTAGGAAGCATCTCAAATTTGTAAAAACACTTCTTCTGGCTCCTGCCTTCTTCCTCCTTTCTTCTTCCTCTTTCCTCCTAGATCCTGCCTCCTGGCTCTTTTCTTCTTCCTCTTTCCTCTTTCCTCCTGTCTCCTGCCTCCAAGCTCCCATTTCTAGCTTAGCTGCTTTCATGAGATGCTCCCAGTAAGACTCAGCTAGAAGAGAGATTTCTCCCGCTAATTCCAACTGGCACCTACCGCAGATGAAACCTTAGAAACAGATTGCTTTAACTGTTGTCGCACCGGCACCTCAATCCAAAATTCAGTTCCCTCTACCGGAGCCGATCGACACCTAAGCGAACCTTGATGTTTGTCCACTATTTGATAGCCGATCGACAATCCCAAGCCAGTACCTTTGCCTACAGGCTGGGTAGTAAAAAACGGCTCAAACAAACATTTTTTTTACATTCTCCATCATGCCCGCTCCATTGTCCGCAATTCGCACGCATACACAATTAGAACTTAAAAGTTCAGTGCGAATCCGAATAGTAGGTAAAAAAGCCGCCTCAGAGGAATTTTTACCATTGGGTAAAATGTGAGTTTTTGTGTATAAAAAATCAAAGGCATTGCTCAAAACATTCATAAATACCTGATTCAATTGTCCCGCCCAGCACTCCACTAAAGGCAAATTTCCGTATTTTTTGATGACTTGAATACCCGGAAAACCAGGTTGGGGTTTCAGCCGACTATCCAAAATCATCAAGGTGCTATCGATGCCTTGGTGAATGTCAACCGACTTCATTTCTGCTTCATCCAAGCGCGAGAAATTCCGCAGAGAAAGGACGATTTGGCGGATGCGTTCAGCTCCCATATTCATAGATTTTAGAATTTTAGGCAAGTCTTCATTGATAAACTCCAAATCAATCTCTTGTAGTTTCGCTTGCACTTCGGGCGTTGGTTTCGGATATTGCTGCTGGTATATTTCCACACGTTCCAGCAAGTCTCGGGTATATACGCCTTGCTTAAAATCTTGTCTGGTAACTTCAGTAGATGCGCTGTAGAAGCCTTCAAGTGAATACAGAACGTCTAAATTTTTGTTAATGCTTTGCTGTAATTGCTGTAATGCCAGATTTAGGCGATCGGCTTGCTGATGAAATTGAGCTTGCACTCGTTGATTTTCCCCATGCCAAACAACGGCCACGGGTGCCAATGACAAGCTTGTACCGGTGCAAAGAGTCAGCGCTGCTGGAATGTAGCGACGGTGCTACAGTAAAGTTTCCTTCAGGGAATTAAACCAATTGCTCGCAACATTCATCTTTCCACACCTTCTGCCACCGGAGTGCAATTGTTTAAAGACTTGTGAAATTCCTTGATAAGACGATCGACAGCGCAGAAACTAAATTGTTTAAAAACTTATGAGCTCAGGAATAGGACTTACCCTGAGAAACCCAATTTCTACAAAAATATTGGTGTGGTAACGAGAAAGTTGGGAAGAAACTCGCTTTCTTACGAAGAATACATCCACGACTCAGGAAGGGAAACCAACTGTCACTAAGTGTAACGAAGCGAGTTCAAATCTGGGTGCTCCCCAACTTCCTTCCCCGGAAGAAACCGGGAACGAGAAAAAGCCTTTATCTGGTGGGGCGCGTACTCAATACCCGCCCCACAAAGTCAACTTAAATTTGGAACAGCTTACAAAACCGTCCCTATTTCCTTCAAATAAACCCGTGTAAACGGTTCATCATCCCCGAGAGTATACTGTTCGATCAACCCCTGGCGGCGAATAGAAATACTACTTCCTTCCCTCACCACCACAGTATCATCATCAGTGCTTTCTCTGACCAACATCATCTCAGTTTCCCCCGGATTGTCCAGCACCACCATATTGCTGCCCCGATAAAACATTCCCTCAGCTTCCAAAATATTTTCGGGATATTCAGCAATTAACAAATCGAGCTTGGGATTCCGCAGCAAACTTTGCACGTTAAGATTGTAATTCTTATTCAAAACTTTTTCAGAACGGTTGACAAAAAGTCCACCGCGACAAACAGCACCGATCGTCCAATCGGGATGCTGCAATAGAATGTGGTCGATTATTTCTTGCAGATCGTGCACCGAAATTCGGTTGAAAGTAATAATCGGAATTCGGGCGGTTTTTCCCGAGTCAAAGAAAGTTTCGATAATA
Source organism: Microcoleus sp. S13_B4 (assembly GCF_036700885.1). Lineage (NCBI taxonomy): Bacteria > Bacillati > Cyanobacteriota > Cyanophyceae > Oscillatoriales > Microcoleaceae > Microcoleus > Microcoleus sp. S13_B4. Next base: position 56,405 of record NZ_JAUBPU010000032.1, on the reverse strand, counting down.
TGCGAAGGCACATCAACACCTTCGCCGACAGCCGGGTTGAGGTGCATAAAAATCCCCGGCGCTGCATTGATTTCGAGAATCCCAAAATTGCCTGTTTTCCAAGATTTGGCGAGACTTTCTGTTATCACATCAACCCCCAAACAAGTTAACCGAAAATGTAGGGCAATATCTTGAGCCAAAACAATGTTATCCGGGTGAATATTGCGGGTAGCGTCGATGCTGACGCCGCCTGCGGAAAGATTGGCGACTTTGCGTAGATACACAATGCGATCGCCCTCTAGGACACTATCCAATGACAGCCCTTGTTCTGCCAGATACATTTCCATCGCTTCGTCAGACTGAATTTTGCTCAGGGCCGAAGTTGGCGTATCCAAACGTTGGGGTTTGCGGTTTTCACGACGGATCAATTCCCGCATTGTGGATTCGCCATCACCTGTTACCCAAGCGGGCCGGCGTTCAGTTGCAGAAACAAATTTGCCGTCAACGCACAGCAGCCTAAAATCCGAGCCTTTGATGCTGTTTTCCACAATTACTCGCACCGGATCTGTGTCGGGAATTGCCTTAACTGCTCTTTTAAAAGCGGCCTGCAAGTCCTCAGCATCTCGGACATCTGCTGTTACGCCAATCCCTTTATGACCGACTACTGGTTTGATAGCAACTGGGTAGCCAATTTCTCTAGCAACTGCCAGAGCTCCGTTTTCTGTGGAGACGATATCGCCTTTGGGAACAGGAAATCCTAATGTAGCGAGAAAAGCTTTACAATCGTCTTTGCGCGTGGTAAAATCTGAGTCTAAATGGCTGTCAGAATCAAAAGTAGTTGCAGATCCGCGCACAAGTTTTTTACCGTACCCATATTGCATTAGTCCTTCATCCCACAAGTAAAATGCGGGGATGCCTTTTTGGGATGCCGATCGCATTAACGAATAAACTGTCGGGCCTCCGTAAACTGACTGCCGGAACATATTTTGCAGCGCGCCCATTTGTGCTTCCAAGGGAAAGTCTTGATTTTGATTGATGGCTTCAAACCAATCCCAAACTGCGTAAACTACGGCTCTGCCTGTGCGGGCGTGAAGTGCTTCTATGCTGATTCTGTTAAAGTGAGAAAATGGCTTGATGTTCCAGTGTTGGAAGTGCAAACCCATGTCGAGTTTTGCTACTTCTGAGGCGGTACGGCCGAACAGTTGGGCATGGTTCGAGAAAGTTTCGTGCAGCAGTTGGGGGTAGCGATCACCAATAATTTTCTGGTAATATGCGATGGGCAAAGGTTCGCTCGCGGCCGTTACCGCTAAATCAAAAACTAAAGCAGCGGTGTCTAAATAAGGGTTGGGCCCCATGTAGTGTTTGAAATTGAAAACATCAAAAATATCGGTTTTTCGAGCATTAACGCGGGCTGTTTCGGTGCTTTTTTCTTGCAGCATTTTCTAACCTCCTTTGAGTTAAATTTTTACGGTAACTTTATAGTCGGTGCAGGGGATACTACCTGCGGGTATAGATATTATTGCACTGCTCAGTTGAGACAGATACTCCGGCCAATTCTCCCTTCAGCATTGCGGAAGAGGAGGAAGTAAGAAAATATTTCTTCTTCCTTCAATATCTGACTAAAGGTTGATGACTAAGCACATATAACTAAGCACTAATAACTAAGCACTAATAACTAATGACTACTTTCTTCCCCCTTTAGAATAAAATCTATAACTTTAGAGAGGTACACGGCCCACTTATAATTGTTTATGACAGTTTATGACAGTGAAAGAAAATTTAAGAGGCAGCAAATTATGAATATCGCACAAACTGCTCTCAGGGACAAAGTTCACCACTTAGCTGAGGAAGCATTTCACCGGAAGCTAATTTCTGGCTACGGCGATGGTCAAAACAGCAACGAATATCAGATTGTCTGGAACGGCAAACCCAGACACCTACCTTTAGAACGGGCGAGTACCATATTGAGCAATTTGATCGAGCGATCGCACTAACAGGCGATCGGACTAATTGAGGACTTACGCTCATCAATCCGATTTCTAGGAGAAACTAATAGGAGGAGTCGCGAAGAATCCCGTCAGAAACCGGATTGATTACCCCGCGCCGGTAAGTCTTGATAAATTTAACTCATTTTTTGACCCACCTCTATCCTGTTAGGGGAGGGTTAAGTTTTGTTTAACAAAAACATTGTTACAGCCCAAAGCCTGAGTAAAAAACAACCCGAATGCTTGAGCTGTTTGCGTCCTGGAGTGGTAGAAGTAGGATATTTTTTTGTATTTATATATACCTTTTGGCAGTTTTCGGACAAAGGAATTTTGTGTTTTAGTGAAATTTAATAAATTAAAAGTGGAGATAATATGGCGAGCCAGGAAACTCAGGGAAAGTTGCTAATTATTGGTGGCGCGGAAGACAAAGAAGGGGACTGCAAAATTCTGCGGGAATTCTTGCGGTGCGCCGGAGGCACTAAAGCGCACATTGTTGTCATGACTGCTGCCACAAGCTTGCCGGGAGAAGTAGGAGATAATTACATCCGAGTGTTTGAGCGACTGGGCGCTGAAGATGTGCGAGTTGTTGACACCCAGAGACCCGAAGATGCCAACAATCCAGATTATTTAGAAGCGATCGAACAAGCCACGGGCATATTCTTTACCGGCGGAGATCAAGCGCGGATTATTAGCTGCTTGAAAGACACAAAACTCGACGCAGCTATGCACAAACGCTACTCTGAAGGGATTATCATTGGTGGCACCAGTGCCGGCGCGGCGATGATGCCAGACATGATGATTATTGAAGGAGACTCCGAGACAAACCCCCGCGTTGATGTGGTAGCAATGGGCCCGGGTATGGGTTTCCTTCCCGATGTTGTCATCGACCAGCATTTCGCCCAACGAGGTCGTCTGGGACGCTTAGTTACGGCACTCTTGCTGCAACCGGCTGTGTTGGGATTTGGTATTGACGAAAATACAGCTATTTTAGTCCACGGTGACGAGTTGGAAGTCATTGGCGAAAGCGCTGTAACTGTCATCGACGAGTCGGAAAAACTCCACGACAATATTGAAGGACGCTTGAAGGATGAGGGTTTGGCGATTTGCGGGGCCAAGTTGCACATCCTCCCCCACGGATATCGGTTTAACTTGAAAACTCGCCAGCCGGTGTTTGATAGCGTCGCAACAACAGCAGAGAGACAAAGGGCGATCGCCTAATTTACTTGCAACTGGCAAACATCTCAAAAGAAAGTATGTAGCGTGTATAATGCACACCTTACCGCTGCAACCAAGTAGGATGGTTAAAAACCTAGTTTCTGCGTCCCGAACCAATAAAAGAAGAGGATTTTACCTCTTCTTTTATTGCGGCGGTTTCTGATTTTTTAAGCACTTTTCTGTTCGCCAAAAATCGACTGCTGCCCTTCTGCAGTCGATATTAAATTCCACCCTTGAGTTCTCAGCTTCTGATAAGTTGCCCATCCCTTAGAACCGCCCGGTTCCCGGTAATCGGATACAGCAAACTGCGGAAAAGCTGTATAAGGCCGCCACCCCTGACGGGCATCGGTGCGTAAGTGCAATATCTTTTCTCCATTGCGTCCCAATCGGGGCAACCAACACATTTGTTTTAGCATTTTTAACACTCCAGAGTTTTACAGTAACGGTAATTCGCCAACATCCCACATTAAACTTTTAGAGCCTTAGAGCCACTGCTCGGAATATCTAACGGGTAACAGGGACGGATGAGATTTTCACCGATTACCAATTACTGAGGTAGCAGCAGTCGTTAAAGCTGATTTTGGTTCTACAAAGTTTACCAGTCAAAAACTATAAAACAAGTGCTGCCAAGACATAAGCAAAAATAATCCTTGCTATTCTCGGCTCTAACTTGGCTTAAAGTCGGAGGAAAACCCAGTTGAATAAAGGATTCATTTTTCTGGTTTCCCTTGCCTTACAATTACACGCTGATCCTCGCTCTTTCCGCATAAAATGACATCTTTCTACGGTATTACCCCTGTCGGCTAAAAAATGTTTCTTTAGTTACAAATGTTAAATGCTGACCACGATTTATTTACTTATCAAAAGTTAAATTACTTTTCATACAATACTTCGGACAGTTTTTGATAGCCAACGGTAGAATAAGCGTTTCAAGGCTCCAAGGCAAGTTCGCTACCAATAGAAAATCTAGGGTTTCAGACTACGAACTAAAAACAGTCCCGACTATTTTTCATAAACAGCGCTTAATAATTTTTAGTTACTTTTACTACATTTTTGATTAAAATCAGGTTTCCGGGTGCCTAGGGGTGCACCTTACTCAATAGCTAGGGTTCGCACTACTCAATCGTCCGGGTGCGCCCCCAAGCACCTTACAACATAAGCGTTACAGGTTTAAATCTTAAGAACGATGGCGACAGATTTGCAAAATGGTAAAAATCAATACTAATCACACTTATAAGTTCTGCAAACAAAGTATTTATGCCCGCTGCAATTGAATTCAAACTCTTCGCTCCCAACAACAAAGCAGCTACACTGCTCGGCTCCTTTTCCCAATGGGCAGAAATTCCCTTAGAAAAAGATGACAAAGGTTATTCCCGCACTAACATTAAGTTAGAAGACGGTATTTATCAATACAAATTCCGAGTTCAGTCGCAAAGTCCCTGTTTTGAACCGGACGAAGGGGTAGAAGTCAATGACCCCTACGCTACTGAAATTGACCGCACTACTAATACAAGTACAATTCGCATCAAAGCAGGGGCGCGAATTATTGATACCTATGTTTGGCAGCACGACGACAAAGAACTCCCCAATAATGAAGAATTAGTCGTTTATGAACCGCACGTTGCTGATTTTTTCGGGTCGGATGGTTCCGACAGTCGCGGTAAATTCCAGCAGGTGAGGGAGAAATTAGATTATCTGTGCGATTTGGGGATAAATGCGATCGAACTAATGCCAGTTAATGAATATGCGGGCGATTATAGCTAGGGCTACAAAGTCCGCGATTTCTTTACCCTAGAGTCCAGCTACGGCGCAACCGCAGATTTCAAGCAATTGATTGACGAGTGCCACGGACGGGGCATTCGGGTGGTTCTGGACGGGATTTACAACCACTGCGATGAAGAAAGTCCTTTATTGCTAATCGATCGCAATTACTGCTACTACCGCCACAAACACTATCCCGAAGATCCGGCTAACTACTGGGCCCCGGAGTTTAACTACGAAAACTTCGGCCCAAAACTCGGCATTCGTCCCGCTGGGAAATTCATCGGCGATGTCGTTAATTTCTGGATTCCAGAATATCATATCGACGGCATTCGCCCCAGATGCAGTGCGGCAGTTGGATAATCAACATTTCCTACACTGGATAACTCGTGAAGCGAAAAAAACCGCCCGTAACAAGCCATTTTACAACATAGCAGAACACATCCCCGAACTTCCCGAACTCGTCGCTGCGGACAGGCCGATGGACGGGTGCTGGCACAAAAGTTTTCGCATTTTTACCATAGAAAATCTGGGGGCGAAGACTTTCGATATCGAAAAGCTCAAACAAGTTTTAGAACCCAAACAACAAGGCTATCAAACCACAACTAATGTTATCAATTATTTAGCCAGTCACGATCGATCCCACTTGCTGGCGGAAGCAAGCTTTCGGGATATCGATCGAGAAGCGGTTTTTAAACGCGCTCAATAGGGAGCGGTTTTGTTAGTAACAGCAGTAGGAATACCGATGCTGTGGATGGGGGAAGAGTTTGGAAAATCCCCTCGACCAACTCCCCACCAGCCGAATAAACTGCAATGGTCTTTGTTGAAAAATCAGCCAAATCATGAGTTGTTGGAATACTACAAACAGGTGATTCTGCTGCGAGAACATTGGCCGGCACTTTATACCGAAAACATTGAATTTATCCACGAAAATCCCGAAGCCAAAGTCATCGCTTACTACCGTTGGAGCGATGAGGGAACGCGAGCAGTAGTTGTCGCTAATTTTTCGCATACTTATCTATCTGGTAACAGCATTCCTAAGTTTCCGGCTGCGGGAACTTGGCACGAGTGGATGTATAACAAAATAGTAGAAGTTGGGGAAGAAGGGTTTAAGTTTGATGTGCCGGAATGGTCAGCCCAAGTATTTGTTTGAGAGCGGCAGAATTATGTCTCCAGGCAGATGATGGAGGAAGTTGTACAACATTAAATGGTATCTAGGATGGGCGCACACAACTCAACAAACTGGGTTTTCCTATCGGGGCCGAAGGCTGGAACGATACTTTTTTAGAGAAAAATCCGGTTTCTGCGTCCTACAGTGCGATCCTCATTCCTGGTATTGAGAATAAAAATTGCACGGCGACGTGCCTACTGTCAATTAACAAGTCAATTAACACAAACTTTGTCGGAGGACAAACTCTATGGGCTGGCTAAAAAGATTGTTTGGTTTAGAAAAACTTGAAAATCAAGAAACTGTTGACGCTCCTGCTTACCAAGCACCTGTAGCGGAAGCTCAAGCTCAAGCTCAACCTGCTGCGAGCAATCAGACAATCCCGCCGGAACGCATGGGATTGAATGGAGAATACGATCAAAGCGGTTTAGCTAAACGGGTGGCTCAGGCTTTCGATGCAAATCCAGAGGTTGCGGATATTGAGACTGTTTATGTGGCTCAACTGGGCACTACTGTGGTTCTCAAAGGTACAGTTCCCGAGCAGGCAATTGTCAACAAGTTAGTGACAATTGCTAAAGGTGTTAAGGGTGCAACTGGCGTGGAAACTGATCAAGTTACTGTCGGGTAGCGCGACGGTTATTTCTAACAGTTAACCGTTAGCAGTTAACAGTTAACCAGTTAGTAGTTAACAGTTAACTGTTTTTTTGATTTATCTTTTTTTTAGTAAAAAATATGACAGGGGAAACCTTAGAACCTACTCGGGGGAAATTAGAACGCACTCTTTCGCAGGGAATTCAAGCTTTGTACCGCTCTCAACTCGGACACCAAACGAGTCAAGCGCTCTGCAATCTTTTGGATAACAAATTGATAATTGTTATCGAAAATGGGCTTACTCAACCAGAAAAACTGCTGGCTCAGAACGGTCAGCACGATTTGGCTTTGCAGGTGCGAGAACAACTACAATCAGTTCTGGAACTGTTACTGAAAGATTTAATCAAAGAGGTTTTGGGCGTGGGAGTGACTGATTGGCTCAGCGATGCGACCTTGGAGACTGGCCGCACGGGAACGATCGCAATTTTGGACTCTGCACCTAAAGTTCGCGATTCTAGTTCTAAGTCTAAAACTCAACCAAAAGCAGTTGAGAGTTGATGTGCTGGCGGATAATTCTTTCTAAATCCTTGATGTTAAAAGGTTTGGAAAGGTATTCCACGCAGCCGGCTTGGAGAATCCGATCGCGGTCTTCTGGTTTGGCTAGTGCTGTGATAGCAACAATCGGAATATGTCTCAGGTCGGGGTTTTGTTGAATGCGTTTTACTACTTCCATACCGTCTATATCCGGCAAGCAAATGTCGAGTACGATTAGGTCGGGAGGTCGATCGACTGCTGCTGAAAGAGCTGCGTACCCGTCAACGGCTCCTACGCACTCGCACCCGAATAAATCGAGTATTTGTGTCAGCAGCTCTAAGTTGTCGGGATTGTCGTCTACAGCCAAAACTACAGGACGCTTGTCTACCGTTGGTTGACCGTTATTTAAAAACGAGGATTCCAATTTCTTCTTCCAAGTAGGGTAGTTCATAAATGCCGATCGAAAAACGATCAAAAAAGTTGTCCCCGAGGCATTCCTCAAGTGGCGCTCCGGCACTTGAAACAGATTGGCTCGTATTTGTAGCTCTCCAATGGCCCGTTTCTGGTATGACCCGATTGTACAATATCGATGCAAGCTGGGGGCAAGAGGGCCACAGTCGATCGAACCCATCGCATCTGCTTAATTCTACCTCTCCTAGCGCCAATTACCAACTTAGGCGCTCTTGGTGCGTTTGCCTTGGTAAAAACACGCCATAAATACCGAAAATCTTACCAATAAAGCATCCTCGCTTAATAGCCTTGAAGAGTGGCGACAGCTTTTCAGGGTACTAACCACATTAGACGTGGGTTCCCATAGATGGATCTACCTAAAGGAAGATTCTAACCGATACTTAATTTTAATAACTTCCACCTGGTGAGAGATACTTGTTACTCTACTTTATACTTCAATGTTTTTAAGTAGTAATTATTGCAAGTTTAGCAAGTAAAAAAATCAGTTTTTACTTTGGTTTAAACGCATATTAACCTAGGAGGTTTTGATGACAATTCCAATCAGAGACGACCTGACTTACATTTTGCTCAAAAAGATTGGCAGCGGAAACGGCAAGGGAGAGTCGGAAATTAGGAACGCAGCCGAAGAATATGTCGGTCACCAGGTGGCGGAAGCGGAATTGCTCGGTCATCTGGACTACCTAAACCAAAGAGAATTTATCAAAGCGGAGTTTAGTGGAGAACCTTACGGAGGATCTGAGTTATTGCCACCTTTAGTGGCATTCCAACAAGCTGAGTTAACAGAAAAAGGCCGCAAACTGTTACACAAAATGGAGACGAATCCTCCGACCTCGCTCCACCAGGAAGGATCGGCAGTTCCTATCGCTTCAAAGGATATGCCGTTTTTGGAAAAAGTGTTGGTAAAAGGTCACTTGGAGGATATTTTTGATGCCCGCGACATTACCGAAGTAGTGTACCGGGTCATGCGCGATGTGATGACAAAAGATGCCATCGAGCACGTGGAATCTGAATTGCACAAAGAAGTTTTGCCTACGGATGACAAAACCCTGCAACAAGAAATAGCAGACCTCTGGAAAGATACCAATCCGCTGGTGGGATTGCTCAGCCGGATACGTCAGCCTTTGACCGGCCCGCCTGCACCTGCGGGGATCGATGGCAATTTGTTTGCACGGAGGGTGGAACTAGAAGGCGCACTTCCTTCGGGAGTAAAACCGGAAACTGCGATCGCGGCTGTATTCTCGGCAACGAAGGATGAGTTGTCCGCGGAGCGAATTCAGGAAATAGCGGGCTTTTTGCCGGACAGAATTCAGGAAATTTGGGAGTCGGCTTAACGGGATATTTCCGGGTATAAATACTTACCAGCCGGGTTGACGAACCAGTATTCTCCCTCCATAGGGCACAATATTGCTTGGTCAACCCGGTTTCTCTATACCTTTTGTCTTGTAGCTCTGCAATTGCTTTTTAGTGAGGACTTGAGTCCTGATCCAACTCGATCGGACTTGAGTCCTCACTACTTGTCTGCTCGCTCATTCCTTGCCTTGTAACTGCTGTGAAAAAGCCGGTTTCTCACCAAAATTTGTCGAAAAACCAGAAAGAACTCCAGAAACGGGGTTTTTAAATCCCGGGTTGGGTAAGTCTTATAGACGCGAGGAAAATGTTGTATTCTATAATACAGGGCGAGTTAACACGGTGGCTCGCAAAAATGCTGTCAACAGCCCTGGAGATGAAAAGGGATGGCCCGCACCAAAGTGAGACAAATGTCACGATCGACCCTGGAACAAGAGATTTTACTCAATCGAATTACCAATCGCATCCGCAACTCTTTAGAACTGCAAGAGATTTTGACGACAACGGCGCGAGAAATCCGCAGTTTTTTAGCTAGCGATCGAGTAAAAGTTTATCGCTTTGAGGCCGACGGTAGCGGCGAGGTCATTGCTGAGTCCATCAACGGCGACAATTTGCCATCTATGCTGGGTTTGCGCTTTCCACCAGGCGACATTCCCCAGAGTGCTCGGGAAATGTTTCTTAAAGCGCGCCAGCGAGTGATTGTAGATGTGGAATTGAAGCATCAAACACTTAATCGGTTAGATTGTCCCGAAACCGGCAAAACTTTAGCAGTTGAAGATATTAGCTATCGTCCTGTAGACCCCTGTCATGCTGAATATCTGAAGGCTATGGGGGCCCGTTCTTCTCTGACGGTGCCGATTTTGCATCAAAATCACCTTTGGGGACTGTTGGTGTCTCACCACAGCCAACCGAAACGGTTTAGCGATCGAGAATTGAAAATGGTGCAGTTGCTTGTGGATCAACTTTCAATTGCGATCGCCCAATCTTTTCTGCTGAGTCAAGCTCGACAGCAAGCGCGCGACGAAGCCGTTGTAAACCAAATTACCAGTTTGCTGCATTCTCCTCTGGAACTAAACGAAATTCGCAAAGCAGTTCTCGAACAAACTGTCAAGCATTTGCATGGTTCGGGAGGACGACTGTACCTTGCAGCGGAGTTTGGCGATCGGCCAGCTTTGCTTTATACCTGTGGCCAGCAGCCCACGGACCTCGACCTTGAACTCAGCCCGTTTTGGCAGCAGATCATGGGGTTTGACCACCAAGGCGATCAAGCAAAAACTGCTAATCATCCCAGGCAATTAGGTATTTTTGAAAATATATATTCCCAGAATTACAGTTCAATTGACAGCAATGTTTCCAGTTTTCTTGTACCGCACTTGTACGCAATTTCCGATATTTCTAAAGAACCTCAACTTAAATCTGTATCTGCCAATTTAGTCGCAGCTTCCATTCGATCATTTTTGGCAGTACCGTTGCAATATCGGCAACAGTGCATCGGCTGTCTCACCGTTTTTCGCAGCCCTATACAAACCGAAATTTTGTGGGCGGGCCGTTGCAGTTCGGACGCCCGGAACGATCGTCCCCGACAGTCCTTTGCAGCTTGGAAAGAAATCAAAACCGGCGAAGCTCAAAAGTGGACCAGCGAGGAACAGAAGCTAGCACAATCTTTAGGAACTCACCTGTACATGGCTGCAATGCAGAGGCGCGTCGAGGCGATGATCCGACATCAAGCTTCTCACGACCCATTAACTGGTTTACCTAATAGATTACTGTTTAATGAAAGGCTGTCTTTAGCTTTAGCTAGCGCTCACCAAAATGGAGAAATGCTGGCAGTAATCTTTCTAGATTTGGATCGATTTAAAAATGTTAACGATACTCTCGGTCACCCAGTGGGCGATTTGTTGCTGCAAAGTGTATCTCAGCGTTTGAGTAAGTGTTTGCGCGTGGGGGATTCGATTGCTCGTTGGGGCGGAGATGAGTTTACTGTGCTGCTGTACAATATCAATACCCCAGAGGAAGCAACTAAGATTTGCCAGGTAATTATCCAGAGTCTAAGCAGTCCTTTTGATTTTGAGGGTCTGGAACTTTATACTAAGGCTAGCTTGGGAATTGCTTTGGCTCCTTATGACGGAGAAGATGCAGAAACTTTGCTGAAAAATGCTGATGCTGCGATGTACAAAGCTAAACAGAAAGGTCGCAATAATTATCAGTTTTACACGCGGGCGATCGGCAGTAAAGTCTCCGAGGATCTTAACTTAGAAAATCATCTTTACAAAGCTATAAAAAAAACTGAGTTTGTCCTGCACTATCAACCGCAAATAAACTTAAATACTGGCAAAATAGTCGGCATGGAAGCTCTGATTCGCTGGGATCATCCCGAACGCGGTTTGATTTCTCCCGATCGATTTATTCCCTTAGCTGAGGAAACAGGATTAATCTGCCAAATTGACGAATGGGTGATGCGGACTGCTTGCTTGCAAAATCGAGAGTGGCAGTTACGGGGATTGCCGCCGATGCGAATAGCGGTGAATTTATCAGCCCGCCAGTTTCTGCAACCTCACACAGTACAAATCATCGCTGAAATTTTATCAGAAACCAAGTTAAATCCCGAATATTTAGAAATAGAAATTACCGAGAGCATTGCTATGACAGATGTGAGCTTTACGCTGTCGGTATTGCAGCAGTTGAAGGACATGGGAATTCACATTTCTCTGGACGATTTTGGCACCGGTTATTCTTCACTGTGGTCTCTGAAAAGCTTTCCCCTCAATAATTTAAAAATAGACAAATCTTTCGTGGCCGATTTGGTGACCGGTAGCAGCGGTGCTACTATTGTGAAACTGGCGATCGGCTTGGGACAGGGCCTGAATTTACAGGTGATTGCCGAGGGAGTGGAAACAGCAGAACAGTTGGCATTTTTGCACTCGCATCAGTGCGATATAGGTCAGGGTTACTTCTTTAGCAAACCAATACCGGCGGCCGCTATAACCCAATTGTGCCTAGAAAATCAACGGGGAAACAAACAAGAGCTTCTATTTTGAGTTGGGAATCAGATTTATTCTGAAAAGCGATATCTGTAGGACACGGCGAAAGCCTTTGTCCCTACGGCTGGCTTTTAATAATTGGTATAAGATGGAGGACTGTAGCAAGACTTTTTTAAATTGGTATTACATTATGTCCGCTAGAACGACCACAATAAAATTGGTTTGTAGTAATACCAATTTAATGTGAAGTTGCACATATCTCGATCCCCCTAAATCCCCCTTAAGAAGGGGGACTTTGAGCGGAATCTTGTCCCCCCCTTATTAAGGGGGGCTAGGGGGGATCTGATTCTACGGGGCCTCATAAAAAATTGGTATAAGGGCTAAAGTCCTCACTACAAACAGGTTGATTAGGGGTAATGGGCTAGATTTGATATTACTGCCAAACAAACACTTTCGCTTCGTATTCCGGCAAGTCTATCATAATATTGTTATCGCCCGATTCCACATCATAATTGCCCGTCCATTCGTGCCACGTTCCGTTTGCCGGGAAGTGGGGAACGCTGTAACCAGCTAGATAATTTTCCGACATATTCGCCACTACTACAACTCTCGAACCTTCATCGTTCCAGCGAGTGTAAGCAAAAACTTTCGACTCGGGGTCTTCGTGGAAAAATTCAATGTTTTCTGTGTAAAGTGCTTGGTTATTTTTACGCAGGTGAATTAAGCCTTTGTAGTATTCCCACAAACCTTTATTCAGGTCATTTCCTAGCAGCGTCCAGTCAATCTTAGCTTGCTCAATTGTTTTGGCTTTGTATTCGCCAAATTCTTCGCCCATCCAAATTAGTGGCACGCCAACTGCTGTCATTAACAGCACGGTTCCTAATTTCGCCCGCTTGAAGGCTGCTTCATCCAAAATTCCGCGATCGCCCAATTCGGCAAAAACGCGATCGTGGTCGTGATTGCTCAGATAATTCACTACATTCGTAGCACCCAAGTAACCTTGCCGCTTGCAGTCGATTACCTCTTTGAGGCGTTCTAAATCAAAATTGTCGCCGCAGAGTTGTGGAATTATCGAGTGATAGAAACTGTCGTGCCAGCAGCCGTCCATCGGCCCGTCTAGATTCGTGATGCTGGGCTCGTCGGGAATGAATTCGGCAACGGTGTAAAACGGTTTGGGGCCGGCGACACTTTTGGCTTCTTGAACGACCCAGTGCATGAAATCGTAGTTAGCAATTTGTCGGGCCGCGTCGAAACGAATGCCGTCGAGATGATATTCTTGAATCCAGAAGCGGACTGTATCGCCAGCAAATCTGCGCGCCGGGAAAGTTCCTAAGTTTTCGTCGTAGAATTCGTAGTTAAATTCCGGGCCCCAATTGTTGTCTGCATCGCGGGGTTCGTGGTGATACCAATAATCGTGATCGATTTGAGTGAGGGGGCTCGACGCTTCCGAGTGGTTGTAAATCCCGTCCATGATGACGCGAATCCCGCGCCCGTGACACTCGTCTATCAGGTTTTTGAGTTCTTCTGTGGTTCCGTAGCTGGACTCGGCAGCCAAGAAGTAGCGGGGGTTGTAGCCCCAACTGTAGTCGCCCGGGTATTCTTTGAGGGGCATGAGTTCGATCGCGTTGATGCCGAGTTCGACTAGGTAATCGAGTTTTTCGACGACGTGCTTGTACTTGCCGCGGGCCAGGGGATCAGCTTCGCCGCCGGAAAAGTCAGCAACGTGCATTTCATAAATCACTAATTCCCGATCGGCCGGTAGCGGTTTGTCGTCGTGTTTCCAGACGTAGGTATCAACAATGCGCGACCCATCTTTGATCCGAACAAGGCCGTTTTGAGTAGGATCGTCGATGTCAGTCGCGTAGGGATCGACCACATCTACCCACTGATCTGCTTCCAGAAACCAGCTTTTCGACTGAACCCGAAATTTGTATTGATAAACGCCATCCTCCAACTCAACTCGCGTGCAGAAATAACCTTCTTCGTCTTTTTCCATCGGAATCTCTTCCCAATTAGAAAAAGAGCCAATCAAGGCAGCTCCTTTATTGTAGGGAGCAAATAACTTGAATTCAATTGGAGCAGCCATAATACCTCTTTCTAAAATATTTCAGTAGCAGTTGATACTTTTAATTTGGCAAACTTAAGCGGACTCAGCATCGCTCTGCGGATATAATTTATTTAAGCCTTAACTATTTCTAAAAGTATGGTAATCTTGCCTCTGCCTGCGCCTTTTATGAAGTGATATCGCGCAATATGGGCAGTGTGAGCGAAATTTATCTAACTGGCGATCGCCCAACAATAAGTATTAGTAGTATGAGATTTTTTTAGCATCTATCTTAAGGTAGATTTACTTGTTAAAACATTAAAAAAATATCTGTAGTGGGATAGATGCCACTTTAAAGTTTACCCTTTTTCTAACAACAAACAATTGCTCGGCTGGTGCACACTGCCTCCCCTAATTTTTCTGTAACAATTAGTCAGTCGGTGTACAGTGCACACCCTAAATCAGTGGCCGTAAGGTGCGCTAGGCGCACCCTACTTTTAACTTGATTTTGCCTGACGATAAGGCTTCATCCAACCAAGCCAGAACGCAGGGCGAGAACGGCAGCCTGAGTGCGGTCATCAGCACACAACTTGTTCAAAATATTGCGGACGTGAGTCTTGACTGTACCGACAGTAATGTAAAGCTTTTCGGCGATTGCAGCATTGCTGTAACCCTGCACGATCAGTTCCAAAACCTCTAATTCCCGCTCGGTTAAAGGGTAAGTCTCAATAATGTGGCTAAACTCGGGTTCGGCAGCCTTAATTGTGACTCTTTTGCCCTCCGCCTTCGGTTCTTCCGGTGCGGGTTCCTGAGTGCGAGCTTGTTTCAGGACGATACGGGCGATCGCCGGATCAATCCAAGAGTTACCTTCGTGAGTTACTTTTACTACATCCAACAACTGATCGAAGCTAATATCTTTCATGCAGTAAGAGTCAGCTCCGGCGGCAAAAGCTGCCAGAACTTCTTCTTCATTGTCCTGAAAAGTCAGAATCAAAATTTTTGTATCGGGATCAGACTCCGCTACCGATTTTTTGAACTTTTGTGTAAGTTCAATGCCATCAAAATCCGGCAACCCAATATCTACAATTGCCACGTCAGGTTTTGAAGACTGAAGCAGTTTCAATCCATCTGTAGCGTTAGCGGCATCGCCGACAACTTCTATCGTGTCACGCTGTTGTAAAGCTGTGCGAATGCCGACTCTTGTTAGGTCATGGTCTTCTATCAAAGCAACGCGAATTTTACTCATCTTTCTTCCAATAGTCCCCTAAACTTTTAAAATATCGTCAACTGACTCAGCTAAACTGAGAAAATTTGAGAATGTGTCCTGATTTATGGTTTGACAGGTCGCACATCATTTTCAAGCATACTCATGCAGCCGCCAAGAAAGCAAGTTAATTTTTAAGTTCTTTGGCGGCGATGCCTGCACGAGCCTTCCTCGGGACAGGTAAGCTCTCAATGTTTCAATAGTTTAACTGAATTATCTCATTGTCCACCCCTTGATAGAGGTAAAGATACCACTACCCGGATAAGTTTAAAGTATAAAAAATTTTGAGGCACTTGGACCGTCAAAATAAATAAAGCTAGCAGTACGAGTCTTTAGCCGGTGTTAGGGCTCAAGTTCTATGGTTATTTATACAACCTGTTATGACTCACTACAACGGCAAAAACTCTTTTCCCTCGGAGTTTTCCGACGCGGAAATATTACACAAAGTATCTAAAATAACATCCCCCCAACAGCAAGTTGGCGATCGCGAAACTGAAGAAGATCGCCTGTGGGAGGCAACTCCTCACATAATTTGGAAAGCATATGCCGGTGGCTGGGTGACTTACTTAGGTCAGTGCTGGGAGGAATATACGGGGGTACCAGCAGCAGCAGCTTTGGGTTTCGGCTATCTGGCGCAGGTTCATCCAGAAGACCGTCCTCGTCTGTTGGCGAAGTCGCGCATTTGTGAGTTCCCGCCGCCAAGTTACGAAATTATATTTCGTCTGCGGACGCGAGAGGGGACTTACCGCTGGAATTTGGCCAGAGCCACGCCCGCTAATCCAGAGAGCCAGGAAGTTTTAGAATGGATGGGAACGTACACAGATATGGACGCGCTGCAACAAACTCAAGTTGATCCCCAAGCAGGATCAGAATTTTTGCCCCATCAAGCGCGCTCGGAAGCCAACTTCAAAGCAGAAAAGTTGTGCGAAGCCGGGACGCTAAGGGACGGGGGGCAGGATTTGCACGCGATTGATCGGTTTACAAATCTGTTGAGCCAGCGCGCGGGTAACTTGGGTCAGTTGTTGCAAGCCATCGCGGACGCGACTGTAGAGGCGATCGCCGGAGCTGAATTTTGCCTGGTTGCCCTCCGGGAGAGCGATTGCACAGGGCTGAAGCTCAGCGCTGTCGGAGGCGCGGAAAACTTTGCAGCAGGCAAAACCCCCCACGTGCAAAACAAGCTGCTGTGGAAAGCATTTGCGACGGGAGAGCCTGTACTGTGGTGCTCGGAGTGCGAAGGCTGGCTGCCGGCGGCGGCCTGTGCAGCGGCGATCGAGTCGGGCGAAAACGGGCGTTTGGGTGTGTTGGCGATCGGCAACGAGAAAGACACTAAGGCGATAGACGGGCAAACTCAGCAACTGCTAGCGGTGATGGGAAAACAAGCTGCGATCGCGATTAACAGCGCGCGGGCGATCGAAAAATTAAAAAAGCAGGAACAGCTTTTAGACTTACAAAACGAGCTGCTAATTCGCCAGCAGGAAGAACTGGAAAATCAGGGCCGACGCATTCAACAGCAAAAATTGCAACTGCTAGAAGCAGCCAAGTTAAAATCGCAATTTTTGGGCATCATGTCCCACGAATTGCGAACTCCCATGAATTCGATTATAGGCTTTTCCCAATTGCTGCTACGCCAGCACAAACAACTGCTCAGTACCCAGCAAAAAGACATGGTGGGGCGCATTTTACATAACGGCAAAAACCTGCTAGTGCTGATTAACGATATCCTCGACCTCTCCAAAATCGAGAGTGGCCGCATAGAACTAGAAATTGAAGAATTTGATTTAGCGCCTTTAGTAATGGATGTCGCCCTGGAATTCAGAAATCAAGCCACGGAAAACAATGTGGTAATGTCTGTCAGCGTGTGCTTGCAAAATCAGTTGATAGTTAATGACAAGTTGCGCCTGCGGCAACTTTTGGTCAATCTCGTTTCCAACGCGGTTAAATTCACGCATCGGGGCAGCATTTGCATTGAAGTGCGGGAATTAAATTGCGATCGGCTAATTATCACTGTTCAGGATACAGGAATCGGTATCTGTGAAACTGCTCTTCCCCACATTTTTGACAAGTTCCGCCAAGCCGACCAAACCACAACCCGTCACTATTCAGGCACCGGTTTAGGACTAGCTATTTGTGCCTCTTTAGTCAAGATGATCCATGGCACAATTACTGCCGAAAGTCAACTAAAAAAAGGTTCGACATTTCGGCTCGAATTTCCGCGAAAAATTCACCACAAAAAACTCATTTCCTGACTGCCAACATTATATATATAAGAAGCGGCGGTTAAAACCGCTCCTACAAAAACTTTTGTTACTCTATAAGACACTAAAAAATCAACAGGGCTAATATCGATTCCGGTTGAACCCGAATGATTGTTGACTGTTGACTGTGATCCAAAAAAACGGAAAATTGGGCTTATATTTTGTGGCAGATTGAAGGAGAATTAGGCAAAAAAATGGTTTGACGACCGAATTATAGCAGTAAGGTGCGCCGAAGAGCACCCTACATATACACGACTAAGGCAAAAAAAGGTTTGACCTGCGAACTATAGCGGTAAGGTACGCAATTTAGTCCGCAGAGACGGACTTCTTTTGACTCTATGCAGCGGTTTGAAGCGCCGAGTTTTCTTTAAAGACTAGAAGTTTTCCCTACTTCGGCCTGAGTAGCAATTGGTTTAACATCGGTGTAGCCCATATTATTAGCTACGTCGCGCAGCACTGTAATTTGCTGTTCAAACTCAAGACCTTCAATTTGACCCAACACGCCATTGACAGCCTCAGTTGCCTCATATCCTTCGGGGATATCGACAATTGTTTCCCCCATACCAATAGCCCAAGCATACCAAACCACCAACTGATTGTTAGCAGTTAAAGCTCCGTAAGCGTGAGAATACGGCGTGTCGTCGCGGTTGACAATACCGCGCATTATATTCAGTTGTTGGTCATGGGAAAGCTTGTAAAAATCATCGAGCAGCATGGGAGCTAACTGTGGGTCGGCGGCGGCGGGAGCGGCTGGTGTAACTGAATCTCCCATTTTTTCATAAACAAAGTAGAGAAGCGCCAGTTTTTCATCTGTACCCAACCCGTTGATTGCCTGAACGATGTTTTGAGTGTCGTTGGAGAGAGAGTGAGGATTGGTCGCGGCGGGTGAGTTCATAAATAAAATTCCTTAAAAATGTTTCCAGAATATATAAGTATCAAGATTTGTAAGTGCAAGTCACCCTCCCCGAGAGGTAATACGATTTTAGATTTTAAATTTTAGATTTTAGATTAAACAATGGAGAATGACTGAGTATGTATGGGTTTGGAGCTTGCCTAAAGCTGCATTCTTTTCGGAAAGTGGTGTAATGTTAAGGCACTACCCTAGAAGAAATCATTCTTAAGATAGAAGCCAACGATACATCTGCGGGTAGATGAAAAAGCCGGGGATTGAAAGTAATAATTGATACAGTGAATTGTTAAATAAAACTAGCAAGGAGTCGGCTATGTCTGAAATCAATACAGAAGTCAATAACACTGAAAACTTTGACGCTCAGCAGATCACTGAAAGCGCGGAAGCTGGAGAACAAAAGTTGCCAACCGTTGATGTATCAGCAGACTACGAAGCTTCAAAAGAATTCAGCGTTAGTGACATCGATCGCACGGGTGCCGGCGCTCAAGCTGCCGCCGCTGCAACTGCACCTAAATTTGATATTCCGGCTCCTAAAGACATCCCCCTGCCGGCAGATACAAGCGGCAATCCCAATGATTTTCGTTCGATGGCTCAGGACATTACGCCTGCTGGTACACCGGGCAATGTTACCGACGATTTGATGCAGAAAGCGATCGATCTTGGGACTCCCGGCAGTTAATTTAGAAATTCTCCATCCTCGACGGACAACCTCTGTATTGTAGGGTGCTTATGGCGCGCCTTACCCCTATAATTCGCGCGTCAAATCACTTTTTGCATAAGTCCTGAATTGTCAAGTGAGCGCACGATAAGCTGCAATATAGCAATCCTAAATGAGTCGTAAATTTTTGACCTCACCCCAGCCCTCCCCTTGATAAGGGGAGGGAGTAAGAAATTCACAAATGATTTAGGATGGCTCTAGAGTAGGGACACAACCATGTTGTGTCCTTAAGCAGTTAATTTTTTGTGTCCCTAATCGCTTAATTTTAAGTCGATCGCCCGACAAATTTGGCCGACAGTGCGATCGCCCAAAACTTCAATTACTAAATCCACCCCATCGCCCTCCAGCATCGACTTAATAAATAACTCGGGATGTAGCGCTTTCCAGAAGTATTCAACAAACCGATTAATTTCAGCTTCTGACATTCCCGACTTCCCCGCCGCTATCATTTCCCGTTCCGCCTGATTGCGCCAGACTTGAGAAATGCGATAATCTTGGGGATACAAAACCATCAACCGATCTAATCGGTTCCACAGCGGCAGATAGTCGTGCAGCTTCGCATTCATATCGCGCGCAAACTGACAGTCGCCCTCTGTGGAAATCGGAAACGGTGCAGCCGCCAAAAACTCGTTCAATTTCGCATCAGCCACCGGATTCACGCCGACAAACCAACCTTCAAAAAGTACAATATCCGCACCGGAAATAATTTCGGGTTGACTTCTATCTCCTGCACCTCCGTAGGCAGATTTGTCAAACCTGGGAATTTCTATATTTTTAATTATATCCGGTTTGAGAGCATCAGATTTGGGATTGTCAACTGCTGCTAATTCGCGAGTGTGAGAACCGCGCAACTTGTCTAAAACAGCGATTCCCAAGTCAATATCGTGAGTGCCGGGGGGGCCGCGCCAAATTAAACGCGGGTCGGCTTTTTGGAGTTGTTGGCGATCGGCATAAGTCTTGTAAATATCGTCTAAAGAAAGGCTGACAGTAGAATATCCCATTTTTCCCAGAATCAGCCTCAAAACTTGGCATAAAGTAGTTTTTCCGGTTCCTTGCCCTCCTAAAATTCCTTGAATTAAAGGACGGTTTAAACTTTGTTTGGCAGCCGATAATTGCATTGCCAGCGGCAGCCACAGATGCCACAAAGTTTCAAGAAAAGCAGTTGACTTTAAGGGGAAAGTATGCAGTTCGTCAAGAAGAGAAAAGAATAAATCGGTTTTGCAGCGGACAACATCGGCTACAGTGTCGGGAGTAATGCCAAAAGCGCGCGTTAGCGAAGCCCTCGAAGAGGATCGCACATCATCCGCCAGTTCCCAAAAAGCCAGTTGATCGAAGTCGGGAGCGATCGGGCGATCGCCCGCTTGCCACCGGCGTAAAATTTCAACAGGGGTTACAGTCGATCGATCCATATTCTCCAAGCTCTTTATGGGGGGGTTTTGTACAAAAATAATTATCTGCAATTGACAAATATTTTACCCCACCCAAAACGGATACAAACCCCAACTCCTGTCGTGGAGAGATCCCACATTTCGACCTTAGTTCAAAATCCGAAATTCATCTGTGGAATACATCTCAAATCTAAAATCCTTCGACTGAGGGCTGAGGCCGAAGTCTAAAATCTCAAATCGACTGACACTAAACTCGGCACTACAGGTTCAAATTTTTTTAAGAGCACGTTTATATAAATACTATCTACAGCAGACAAATATTTCACCATTTTTTAAGAGCCGAGTTTGAAAGCCTCGACAAATAAATTGTAAGTCAGACCAATTTTCAGAGCATTGAGCATCTCCACCCACAAAGAACGGGCGGCAGACCGTCGGCCACCGTAAACCAGCCAGTTCGCAAACTCCGTCAACAACACCAACAGCCCGGCTGCGATAATATCCCAATCCGCAGATTGTCCGGCGATCGTCGAAATAGCTGTTCCCAAAAAAGTACCGAACAGCAGGCTAATTAGCAGGAGCGAAATCCGCCGCCAAGGATTGCTAAGCCAGCCTCCGAAGCGATCGCCCAGAACATCAATCAATCTGTTAATTCGGGTATTCTGCATAAAAGTTATACCACTTGAGATGTGAGATGTGAGATTTGAGAGGCGGAATGACTGATGAATATTAGGGTTGGGAGTACGGGCTTATAGTGGCATTCTTTTTTTCAACTGGTATTAAAAGTTATACGGATGAGTAAACAAATGACTCTCACAACCAACTCCAAATCCTTATCGGTGTCAGTATGTCGCAATCTAAAATCTAAAATTTAACATCTAAAATGGTATTGAGCGATCGGCGCTTTATAGCCGAGAACGCTCAAGTAATTAAGTGTAACTGTATCTTGTGGCACAGCAGCCCCGGGTTTTACATTAAAAATAGTTAAGACTCATTGCGGGTGCAGCCTATCCTTTAAGCCTAAAATTTATGAATCTTAAAATTTACCAGATCGTAATGGGAGTGTCGATCGTCCTAATTACAGGAATGTTTCTAGGACGTTTTGAAATCACTATCTCCAACGGTTCAAATCAGTCGAGCGATTGGCCCTCACAAGCCACCGCATATCCCCCCACACCCCCCGTTTCCCCAGTCGCGACACCTTCTGCAGGCACCGCCAGCGAGCCCAAATCCGACTCAATACCAACCCCCCCAGATCCAGAAGAGGAATTGCTTTCCTCAATCCCTGCAAATACTACTAATGCCTCCGGCCGTCTGCGCGTTAGCAATCGCAGCGAACACCCAGTGCGAGTGGCCCTGCTGTCGAAACGGCAATCCAAGGAATCCTACGGCAAACCGGCGCACTGGGATTTTGCACCGGGGGAAGGCGGCGGCAAGGGACTGATGCTATCGCTGCCGGATGGCAATTTAGAAGTCAAACGGGGAGACATTCTGGTGGTTTTTGCTCAGGATGGTTCTCGCCGCTACTGGGGGCCTTACGTCGCCGGGGAGACAGCCTCGCCCGCTTGGAACAGCACAGCCGGAGAATGGCAATTAATTTTGCAGCCGTGAACACTTAGCTGCAGGTGCCGAGATTTTGGTCGAGAAACCCGGTTGATACGATTTTATTGAAAACGATGCGGCTATGTGAGGTTAAACTCACATAGCCGCACCATTATAAAGAACAGGCAAGATGCCTGTTCCACAAAGAGTGAATTTTCTTGTGGGGAGTACGGGTTGGGCAGGAGATCCCGCCCATGAAATGCTGGTTGAGAATGGTGCAACATCTCTGTTGAACCGGATTTGATCGACTTGGGAGTTTCGAGAATGCGAATCTTTCGGTAGACTCTCTATGCGAGCTAAAATTTTAAATCTAAAATCGCAGGAAGTTTGGGTGAAGGAAGTTATTAAAAGTTTGTCAGAGTTTAGAAATCGCCCGTTAGCGAAGCCCGCCCCTACGGGGGCTACGCCAACGAAGAGGATCCCACCAAAGCTGCTGTCGCTATTGTGGCTGTTCGCGATCGCCTGGGTAGGTTTCTTGTGGAATCTCGGCAACATCGGTTTAGTTGACGAAACCGAACCGTTGTTTGCCGAAGCCGCCCGTCAAATGACGGTGACAGGGGATTGGATCACTCCTTATTTCAACGGCGCAACCAGGTTTGACAAGCCGCCGTTGATTTACTGGCTGATGGCGGTGGCGTACCGCACTCTGGGCGTTAACGAATGGGCCGTGCGTCTTCCGTCGGCTTTGTGCGCGATCGGTGTGACTTGCCTCGGATTTTATACCCTATCGAAATCCCAGGAAGAAGGAAGTTCGGCAACGGATTCTGTAACGGATTTAACGGATGTCAGGAAGCAGGAAGAAGTTGGATGGAAGCCGGAAGAAGAAACAGAGAATCAACACTCAAAACTCAAAACTCGCCGTCTTCCCCTCTTTTTTTCTACTCCTTGGATTGGTGCGGCCCTAATAGCTTTAAATCCCCACACTATTGCCTGGGGACGAACTGGCGTTTCAGATATGCTATTAGTCGGCTGTATGTGTTCGGCACTCCTCGCATTTTTCCTCGGTTACACTCTAGAAGAACAGAGAGAACAAGCAGAATTTTCCACTGTTTCCGCTTCCCGATTTCCCAATAAGTGGTATCTAACTTTTTACGTACTAATTGCCTTAGCAATTCTGACTAAGGGGCCTGTGGGAATTGTCGTGCCAGCGCTGATTATTGGCGGTTTTGGGCTTTATTTGGGAAATTTTCGGCAACTTTGGCGCGAAATGCGTCCGGTGTCGGGAATCTTAATTATTCTGGCGATCGCCCTGCCTTGGTACATTTTGGTTATTTTAGCCAACGGTCAAACTTATATTGACAGCTTTTTTGGCTATCACAATTTCCAGCGTTTTACTGGAGTAGTCAACAAGCACTCGGCGCCTTGGTATTTTTACTTTTTTGTAGTGCTAGTTGGTTTTGCACCTTGGTCGATTTATTTGCCTGTGGCGATCGCCCGTACTCGTTTTTGGCAGCGCAGTTACTGGCGTCGTCAACCGCGATCGGCTCAGTTGAGTTTATTTGCCCTATTTTGGTTCGGCTGCATCTTTGGCTTTTTTACGATCGCCGTGACCAAATTGCCGAGTTATGTATTGCCTTTAATCCCCGCCGCAGCGATTTTGGTAACGCTGCTGTGGAGCGATATCATTGCAGGTAACGAACCAGAAAACAGGCGGACAAAGTTAGAAAAAAAACCGAATTCTTTACCGCGAGGACTGTTAGTTACATACATTTTCAATGTCGTATTTTTATTAATGATAGCCGGAGCAACTTTCTACTGCTACCACTGGCTGGGAGACGACCCGGCAATGCCCAATTTTCCCCAAGCAATTCAGCAGTCGGGATTGCTGATTGTCGGCGGTACGATTTGGATAATTACAGCGGTGGCGATCGCACTTTTACTGTGGCAGCGCCAACAGCGCTGGATTTTGGTTGCTAACCTCATCGGGTTAGTAGCATTTATCATCTTTGGTCTTACTCCCGCCTACAAAGTGGTCGATATCAACCGCCAGTTACCCCTGAGACAGTTAGCACAGGTTGCCGTTCAACAAAAACTGCCAGGGGAAGAGTTTATTATGGTTGGTTTCTGGAAACCAAGTCTGGTTTTTTATACCCAAGAGCCGGTGACTTACTACCGATCTCTGACAAAGGGGCTCGACTACATTAAGGAATCTAAAAACCCAACTTCTCCCTCTATTTTGTTGCTGGGATATCCAGAAAAATTTGAGCAATTAGGATTGCAGCCAAATCAATATCAATTGTTGGACAGTCGGGGCGCCTACCAACTCGCCAGGGTTCCGAGAACAGCGTTTCGATAGTGTATTGTACTGCGGCTATGGTGATGCGAGTCGTTGGAGCGGACTTGCAGGGTTTCGTTCCAGCGCTTAAATTTGGGGTCCTGCCACTCAATAGTGCCGTTTGGCTGCCGTTTGGCTAAGGGTTGTGGCGGTAATTTGAAGGTTCTCGGTTGGAGCATTAAATCTGGCAGATTGAATAAAAGCTATAATCTACTCACTATCTACAACCCGAAGCTCCGAGCCTACAATGGTTTCAATTCTCAACAAACCATCCTCGTTAATCCATGAGATTTGCATTGAAAAAGTCGAGGGGTGGAAGTTGTTCAAATTTAGTGAATCGCTCCAACAGCGCATGGAACAATTGTTAGAGAAGAAAAAGGCAGATCAACTAATAGCAGAAGAGGCAGCGGAACTAGACGCCATTGGGGAATTAGATCGTATCTTTACCCACATCAATGCAATGATGGCGACTCAAGATGTCAATCAGTGAGCCGACGAGACAGAACGTTTGGGTTAGCCACGCCCTTCAATGTATCCCTTGACAAGTTGGGTAAAAGCTAATATCTCAAGCATTAAGTAGGTGAATAAATTAGCTATTATAAATGATTTATTCACTTTGCGTTTTTCAATTATTTTTAGTCCCAAACTCCCTATTAATAATTCTAGGAAAACGGAAAAGAAAAACATAGGAATGAGTGTAATCATAATTTCCAACGGCAGAAATGGAAAAGAACCAGGCTGTACAGGCACGCTTGTGTGGAAGACGAGCTCTCCAATAGACGCCCCAATACATACGATAATAAAACCTCCCCCAATCGTCGATATGATATTTGTTGTAAAAGCAATAAAACTTGCTTTTAGGATACTGAGATTGAGTAGGCTTTTGTGAATGTAAGCTTCTATTGCGATAATTGGGATTAGCAAAATAATTTGATAAAAAACACTCTGACTGAATAGTGGAATTCCTGAATTAGCGAGATATAGAGATGTATTTAAGTGCATGAAAAATCCCGTATAAAACATAGAAGTGGGTCTCCCGTAGTTAGTAATGATGATAATTAGCCTGCCATTTGTTCGCCCTACCCTCAACTTGCCTGAAACAATGGATAATGGATAGGATGCCATTTTAATTGTAAAAGTGTGGTAGCTATGACTGAGTTACTGGAACGTGCGTTAGCGGAGCCCTCGAAGAGGATCGCCAAGTTGAAAACATTGTCTGCCAGCGAACAAGATGCCCTCGCTTCAATGATTCTGGAAGAACTTGAAGACGATAGGCGCTGGGCTCAAGCATTCTCCCGTTCCCCAGATGCTCTTGCTCAACTCGCAGCTTCAGCAATGGCTGAGTATCATGCAGGCAAAACCCAAGAACTCGATCCAGAAACATTGTGAATTCACGCACTACAACCGAGTTCCGTAGATTATTTGCTGATTTACCCGAACAAGTTCAACAGCAGATACGCGGGGCGTATAGCCAGTTCAAGGAATACCCAAGTCATCCAAACCTGCGTTTCAAGAAGGTGCATCCAGACTTACCAATCTACTCAGCCCGAATTAGCAAAAACTATCGAGCAGTGGGTCAGTTGGACGGAGAACACTGTAATCTGGTTTTGGGTTGGTTCACACGCAGAGGAGGACAAGTTTCTGGGGCAGTTGTAGCAGTGTCTACAGCCAGCCAATATCAATTAGAAAAGTGTATTTAGACAAATGGAAAATTATGATCCCAATTAATGAAGCTCAACATCAGTTGCAGCAGTCGATCGTTCCCATGAGTCACTCGCATCAACCGATCGCGATCGCACGACAGACTAGCAATACAGTATTATTATCTGAATCAGACTCCGCATCGGTTGCCCGTGAAACATTGTATCTTCTCTCAATGCCGGAGATGCGGGAATCAATTCGGGAAGGAATGGCAACGCCGATCGAGGAGTGCGATCGCTCTTTGGAGTGGTGAGGAGATCCGACCATACGTGCCATAATCAGCGATATTCTCTGGTATGCGATCGCCTGAATCTATGGATGCGCTAATCGGCAAAACTTTACAGGGTGGAAAGTACACCCTCGAACAAGAATTGGGAAGAGGCGGCTTTGGAATAACTTTCAGGGCAAATCACCGCTATTTAGGACAGCCTGTAGTCATTAAAACCCTCAACGAATCTCTGCGGCAGCAACCCAATTTTGCTGAGTTCGATCGCAAGTTTCAAGACGAAGCGAGGCGGTTGGCTTCCTGCGTCCATCCCAATATTGTGCGCGTCAGCGATTTTTTTGTGGAAGACGGGCAGCCTTACATGGTGATGGATTACATAGCCGGTCAGAATTTGGGCGATGTAGTGTTGCCAAATAGACCGCTTCCAGAAGAACTCGCAATTTCCTACATAACTCAAATTGGCGCTGCTGTGAAGGCGGTTCATCAAAAGGGTTTGCTGCACCGAGATATCAAACCACAAAACATTATTCTGCGCCAAAATACTCAGGAAGTTGTGTTAATTGATTTTGGAATTGCCCGCGAGTTTACTCCCGGTGCAACTCAATCTCACACTAATATGGTGTCCGATGGCTACGCGCCGCCAGAACAGTATTTTGCCCAAGGAAAATACACGCCCGCCACAGATGTTTACGGTCTGGCCGCGACGCTTTATACTTTGCTGACAGGACAAGTGCCGGTGGCTGCAATTCTCCGCACCAGCCAACCGATGCCTTCACCCCGCGACTTGCAGCCTCAGCTAAGTACAACCGTCAGCTCTGCGGTGATGCGGGGGATGACGGTAGAGGCTCAAAATCGCCCTGCTAGCGTGGATGAGTGGCTGTCGCTGCTGCATGGGCAGGGGAGTGCATCGTCGCCGAGCACCGGACCGACGGTGGCGGTCATTCCGGGACACGGGCCTCAATCGCCTGCGGGTTCCCGAACAGCGCCTGCTGTGGTGCCTTCAGGGGAAGGCAACCGCAAGGTTTGGTGGATTTTAGGGTTGGTGGCGATCGCACTTATTGTGGCAGGTTTTGTCGGTATTGCTAGGGTTTTCCTCAACCGGCCGTCTTCGGAACCCGCACCAGTGGCCCAGGACGATCGCACTTCGGCCCCCGCAGATCCAGACACGCGCTCAAGCCCCACACCAATTCCCGCGCCGACACCAACGCCGGCGCCGACTCCCAGAGAAACTCCAGCGCCTGCTGCTGAAACTCCAACACCAGCGCCAACTCCAACGCCTGCTGCTGAAACTCCAACACCAGCGCCAACTCCAACACCAGCGCCAACACCAGCGCCAACTCCCGAAGCTGTCGAACCCACACCAACAGAAAAACTTGTTGACAAAGAGTTGCCGCCAGATCGATCGCCCGCACCCAGCGAACAACCGGGAACCAGTTATCAGAAGACTCCCACAATCCCTGGGTTTGCGGTTGGTACGGCGGAAAGTCAAATTTTATCCCAATTGGGAGAACCCACTGACTCTCAAGCCCGGGGCTATTGGCCGAATACTCGCACTGCACTTTACGAAATATTGCCGAACCGGATTACTCTCGGCTACATTTACGATCGCGATTCGGGCCAGCTAGTACAAACAGAGGGTTCTTTTGCCCCGTCGGTGGACGATTTGGTAGTGCGAACCGCCTTAAACGGGATGGTGGGCGGCGCCAGCCGGGAGATTTTGCAAGGCTTGGGCCAGGTGCAGCAGCGCCGGAGTAATCGGTTTACGTTTAGGAAGGGTTCGCTGGAAGGGATGATCGAACGCAACGAGCGCGATCGGATTTACATCGGCGTCTGGGACGACAACTTGCATTAAATTTGGCATGGCTGACATTTTGCACCCTTGTCAATAAACCTTGAAAGAGCGGGTTCTGGGGCCCACCCCACAGGAAAACTCAACTCTTGTGGAACAGGCATCTTGCCTGTTCAAGAAAATGGTGCAAGATGTAAATATTCCCGACTCAGCTTTGTGCCAAAATCCAAAATCCAAAATCTAAAATCGCTTGACTTGACGCAACACGAAATATTGTCTATGATTAAAGAACACACGAGGGGCTGTAATGGTTTCGACAGGGTGGCGAAAGCTGCTCCGTGATGCAGGTCGAGAGGGAGTCTACTCTCGTTAATATCGGCTCAAACAAAAAAGTAAATGCGAACAACATCGTTCCTTTCGCTCGCAAAGCCGTAGCTGTAGCCTAAAAACTTCTTGAGCTTGGTTTAGAGTGTATGCCACCTAACTCCGTTAACGGTAGCATAACAACCCCCAACGGATGCCCTAGCTAAACGTTTCTAGTCGGCTAGCTAGGAAAGCAATCACTAGAAAATCCCCCCATTTGGGATAAAGATGGTTCCCGCCCTGAGGATTAGAAGGGATAAACCTGTGAACGATCGGAAGGTAAATACCCGCTTTGGACGGCAGTTCGATTCTGCCCAGTTCCATAAAAAAAGTGACGTAAAATCAATGGTTTAAACCATTTGAAAGGCACTTTAAAGCATTAAAAGGGCCCAGAGTTAACTCTGGGCCCTTTTGTTTGGCATTCAATGTTCATTCAATCTAAAATCTAAAATTGATCGAGCCGATCGAGCGGCCAAGTAAAAATACATAAATTACCAACCCATTAGCCAAGCTGCGGGGTCATATAATTATAACTTCACCCTGTCTGTGCGTTCTTGGAGCCTGTCGGGCGATATACTATTAGGCGGTAAAGCATTAAAAATCTTTACAAAGACCCCGATTTCTAAGCCTACTCCTACAAAGGACGGGTGAAAAATTATATGCTGATCGCTCAAAAGCTGGACAAATGAACCCAGGAATTGACTTACAAGGAAGTTTCGTAGAAGCCCTCATGAATTTGGGCTTACCGGCGGACATCGCCCAAGTGCTTTGGCTACCGCTGCCGATGTTGCTGATGATTGTCGCTGCCGTTTTCGGGGTACTAACTAGCGTCTGGCTGGAACGGAAAATTTCCGCCGCCGCTCAACAGCGGATAGGCCCGGAATTTATCGGCCCTCTGGGAGTGCTAGCACCCGTTGCTGACGGTCTGAAGTTGGTATTCAAAGAAGACATTGTACCCGCAAAAGCTGACGCGCTGCTATTTACTCTCGGCCCGGTAATTGTGGTGATTCCAGTTTTTCTGTCTTACTTAATCGTGCCCTTCGGAGAGCATATGCTGATCGCCGATATGGGGACAGCGATATTTCTGTGGATTGCCCTGTCTAGCATTCAGCCGATCGGCTTGCTGATGTCGGGCTATGCTTCAAACAACAAATACGCCCTCCTCGGAGGACTCAGAGCAGCCGCTCAATCCCTCAGCTACGAAATTCCCCTAGCTTTGGCAGTATTGGCAGTCGTGATGATGTCCAATAGCCTCAGTACGATCGACATCGTACACCAGCAAGCCGGCTACGGCATTGTCGGCTGGAACGTCTGGCGGCAACCAGCCGGTTTCCTGATTTTCTGGATTGCAGCACTCGCAGAATGCGAACGCTTGCCCTTTGACCTCCCGGAAGCAGAAGAAGAATTGGTAGCAGGATATCAGACTGAGTACACAGGCATGAAATTTGCTTTGTACTATATCGCTTCCTACGTTAACCTCGTCCTTTCTTGCCTGCTAGTAGCAGTTTTGTACCTCGGCGGCTGGGAATGTCCGATTCCTGTCGAAGTGCTGACAAATGCCCTGGGATTGAGCGAGACGACTCCTTGGTTGCAGGTAATTACCGGTTTGCTGGGCATTACGATGACCATGTTGAAAGCCTACTTTTTCCTGTTTCTGGCAGTTCTGCTCCGGTGGACTCTGCCGCGAGTGCGGATCGACCAATTGCTAGATTTGGGATGGAAGTTTTTACTTCCCGTTGCTCTAGTTAATTTGCTATTGACTGCAGCTTTGAAACTTGCGTTTCCCTTTGCTTTTGGCGGTTAATTAATAATAGGTAAAGGGCAATAGCTAAACAAAAATAGCTGTTAACCAATTACCTATTATCAATTAGCAATTACCAAAAACTCAAGTACAGAGAGAGAACACCATGCTAAAATTCCTCAATCAAGTAGGCGAATACGCCAAAGAGACTCTTCAAGCTGCTAAGTATATCGGTCAAGGGCTATCTGTTACTTTTGACCACATGAGACGCCGGCCGATTACGGTGCAGTATCCTTACGAGAAACTAATTCCTTCGGAACGTTTCCGGGGTCGGATTCACTTTGAATTTGACAAGTGCATCTCCTGCGAAGTCTGCGTTCGGGTGTGTCCGATCAATTTGCCTGTAGTGGATTGGGAATTTAACAAAGAAACTAAGAAGAAGCAACTCAAGCACTACAGTATCGATTTCGGAGTGTGTATCTTCTGCGGCAACTGTGTAGAATATTGTCCGACTAATTGTTTGTCGATGACAGAAGAGTATGAGTTAGCCACCTACGAACGTCACGAACTGAATTTTGACAACGTAGCCCTCGGACGTTTACCTTACAAGGTTACAGATGACCCGATGGTGACACCGATGCGGGAATTCGCTTATTTGCCGAAAGGTGCGATCGACCCCCATGAAGTTTCCTACACCGATCGCCGCGCCGGTCTGCGTCCAGAGGAAATTATCGAAAAGTAAGTAATTAGTCATTAGTCAGTAGTCATCAGTCATTAGTGAAATAACCAATTATTAATGACTGCTAACTAATGAGTAAAAACGAACAATAGAAAACTAATAATTGAGGATAAAAAATTGTGAATCTAGCTGAAGGGGTTCAAATTGTTTCATTTGGCATACTGTCCGTAATGATGATTGCAGGAGCACTAGGAGTAGTGCTGTTCTCAAATATCGTTTACTCAGCATTTTTGCTGTGCGGCGTATTTACCAGCATTGCCGGCTTGTACCTGTTGCTGAATGCCGACTTTGTAGCAGCAGCGCAGGTGTTGATTTATGTTGGCGCCGTTAACGTCTTGATTTTGTTTGCCATCATGCTAGTAAACAAGCGAGAAGACTTCCGCACAATTCCCAACGCTTGGGTGCGTCAAGTAGCAACAGCAGTAGTTTGCGTAGGCTTGTTTGCGCTTTTGGGTACGATGGTGGTATCTACTCCTTGGGCTATTGTCGCAACGACAGGAGCACCGGCCGAAAGTTCGATCGTGACTATCGCCAAACATTTCTTCACCGACTTTTTGCTGCCTTTCGAGTTAGCATCAGTGTTTTTGTTGATGGCAATGGTAGGAGCAATTGTCCTAGCACGCCGCGATTTTTTCCCGGATGAACTGTCAAAGAAGCTATCCGAAACACCTGCTTTGAGTTTGCCGGAAAGACCTCGCGAATTAGTTTCTGCCGGAGATGTGCCTTCGCCAGAATCTAAGTAAAAGTAGTGAGTCTAAATGATTCGTACAATTAAGGTAGGAGCAATTTACCCGTGGTTGCCCCGCTCGAAGGTAGGTACGGAGCACTACCCCTAATGTATGAATGATTTAGACACGCTACAGTAGGGTGTTCACGGCACCTATCTCTCTGTCTTGTAGTAATGTTGATTGAGAAAAACTCAAAAAATTTATGCAACTGCAACTCCAGTATTTCCTGTTATTAGCCGCCGCACTTTTCTGTATTGGTATTTACGGTTTGATTACCAGCAGAAATGCAGTGCGCGTGTTGATGTCGATCGAGTTGATGCTGAATGCTGTCAATCTCAATTTGATGGGTTTCTCCAATTATCTCGACCCTGTACAAATTAAGGGCCAAGTTTTTACCGTGTTTGTAGTTACGGTAGCGGCGGCTGAGGCTGCGGTGGGTTTGGCAATTGTTTTGGCGATTTATCGCAACCGCAATACCGTAGACATGGAAGAATTTAATTTGCTGAAGTGGTAATCTTAAATCGGGTTAATTGCAAATTATATTTGTAAAACGCGGTACATTTTTAGGGACACGGCACTGCCGTGTCCCTACTTTTAATTACTGTCTTTCGTTCTAGTAATTTCTAGAGTAATTCTGCCACCGAAATCAGGGATGGGGGCAGCAGGTTTCGAGAGTTGTAGTTTAACTTTTTCCACTAACGGTAGTTGTAAAAGCGCTTGAGCAATAGTATCTGCTAGGCGTTCGATTAATAAAAATTTCGACTCTTGGACTAGCTTTTGAATCAGAGTAATTGCGCTGCGGTAATCAAGAGTATGTTGAATATCATCACTTTTTCCAGCTTGCGATAAATCCAGCCATAGAGTAACATCCACTTCAAACCACTGCCCCAAAACTTGCTCTTCCGGCAGATAGCCCGTATATCCGTAACAGCGAATTCCTGTAAGTTGAATAGAATCCATTTTGCAATAAACTAAAAGTGCGTTGTCTATACCAGTTTGTATTAAACCAGATAAAGTTCTCTTTCTCTTCCCTCTCTTTTTTTGCCCTTTTCCTTCTCCCTCTGCGCTCTTTGCGCCCTCTGCGGTTCAATCACTCTTATTCTATCTTAGATTTTATAACTCTCCTCCTTTCTCCAACTTGTCGAGTAAATCTTCAGCAACTTCATACCATTTCCGCCTAATTTCAGCATCTTCTGGCTTTTCTGTCAAGCTGCGCCCTTGTAATTCTGGATATTTATTGTAATATAATTCATCCACTTTTTGATAGAATATATCTTGATTGATGTTGAGATTTTTGCGTCGTTTACCAATATTTTCTTGACGAATTATTTCGGCTTCCTCTAAGGACGTATCGGGAGGTTGCTGGCGCGAAGAAAATTTAGGTAACTCCGGCAACTGGGGCAACGTGAAACCAGATTTGACTACACTAAAAGCTAAAATTCCTGGCAATAAAACCACGCTTAAACTCCCTAGGGTTTTCCAAGGTATTAACTGGAAAATGTTGTTGTTTTTAACAATTTGAGGATTTTGGTGAACAGGAGTATGATTGCTGGTAGCAGTTTGAGTGGTGTTTTTGAAAGGGCGGCCGACAAAGTTCATTGTCACCATTTGGGAAATTATACTGCCAATTTGAGAGAGTTTTGGATCTTTGAGTGCTTCGCGGACTGCTTTTGCAGATTGGTAGCGATCGCCCGGTTGTTCTGCTAGCATCTTATCCAACACCGTAGGGAGATTTTGACTGACACTGACGTGCGATCGCCAATCCCAAGTTTTATTATTGATATCGTACAATTTTTGAGGCTTTTTGCCGCTTAGCAGTACCAAAGCCGTGACGGCTAAAGCGTACAAATCGCTAGCAGCAGAAACTTTACCCAGCCGCATTTGTTCGGCCGGCGAATAACCCTGTTTGCCGATCGCCGTATCCGATTGTCCGTTAAACTGAAGTACGGCATTGGCTGCGATTTGCTTGACGGAACCGAAATCAATTAAAAATGGTAGTTTGTCAGCATCATGCTGAATAATATTATCCGGGGAAATATCGCGGTGAATTAAATTTTTTGAGTGGATGTATTCTAAAACTGGTAAAAGCTGAAATAGCAGTTGAGTAACTTCGGCTTCGGTAAAATTTTTACCTTGTTGCTGGCGCGATATCAATATTTCTTCGTAGGTTTGACCCTTGATATAATCTTGCACTAAAAATAAAGATGGATTCCCGCCCAAATCCGTTCGCAGCAGTTCTCGAAACCTTGGAATTTGCGGGTGTTGGAGGTTGTAAAGCATACTCGCTTCGCGATCGAACAATTCGGCAGCTTTCGGGCTGTGAACCACCGGAGAAAACTCTTTGAGCACGCAATGTTCGTTGTAGCGGTTGATATCTTCGGCGAGGTAAGTGCGGCCGAAGCCACCTCGGCCCAATTCGCGGAGGATTCGGTAGCGTTTTTCGAGAGTTGAACCTGGGGTGAGGAGGGAGGAGTTAGACATAAACCACGGCAAATTGTTCGAGTAGGGGAGTCGTGGAGCACAGTATAGCTTATTGTAGCGAAAATTGTTGACAAGGGAGAGAAGAAAGAGCGATCGCCCCAGCAATATCAATCCTCTACTCAATAGCTTTAGCGATCGTTTGATGATGTAGACTCTCCCTCATCATTATCAAAAAAACGACTAAACTAAGCGCTATTTCTGAACTAGCTTTTAACTAGAATTGCTTCTCATCCTGATGCTGTCGTCAAATCGAGGTGAAGTCAACTGGCTGTGCATATTCTGCACAATTGTGACTCATTAGGTGATTCAGCTTTTAGGGAGATGTCTAATGTTTCTGCTGGCAATGACAACTTGAGTAATTTTACTCAATTCTGTCTGATCTGGAAATAGCGATCGCCTCTCCGGGCAGTTATACAAAATATAAATATTTTGTCAATGCGTAAGTCCTAGAAGTAAGATACTGGGGAGCGGTCTTTTCTGAGAGTGAGAAACAATTCTATACATAAATTCAAAAAATGTATTACTCTATGGTCTCGAAGAAGACAATATTTACCAAAGGTAGGAGTCTTCCGTAGAGAAGAGGATAGAAGAGTTATAGGACTAGAGTGTTTTGTAGGAATTTTAATGTAATGTAATAACCATGACATATATTAGCATCTTCGTTCAACTATAATACATATTGTTGGACCAAAGACAGCGTAAGATTGATATTAACCCAGTACCTGGACAAATTCTAAAAAAGCCTCCGCCAGTTAGTGGATGACTGCAACTCCCAAAGTTCCGTTAGGTCTGCTCTTGGTTCCACCAAGGTAAACGCATCTAATTTCTAAATTCCCATATATAGCGTTTGAGTAGAGACAAAAGCGCTACAGGTGGAAAAACCGTTTTCAATAAACAACAATAAAGCCAAGTCCGCAGTGCTAAAACCCCTCGTTATTGACAAGATGCGTTTACCCTGTTGGTTCGACCTTTTATCCTAAATATTTTTGGGGGTGTAGGAATAACGGGGTATGTCTCTTTACAGAATGGACAAATAGCTACTCAATAAATTGTCAAACTCCGCCATGAGGCTAGAATACAGATTGACAATTATCCTCCTATCCATTTAAAAATCAATCATTATCCATTACTTATTAAATTATGAACAAGCCCATACATCAGCACCTCACAGAACCCATAAATTTAATGGCGTTGTTGTTGATTTTTATATTTCCTTTTGCTCTGGTAGTATATCAATTAATGGCTGAAATTGATACAAAAATTGAATTCGCCCAAGAAGAAAAAGTCGGCTTGGCTTATAACTATCCGTTGAAAAATTTGCTTGTCGCTGTTATTGAACACCGCACGCAAGTTAATCAATATTTAAATGGGGACAAGTCTTTAGCCCCTGCGATCGCCACGGCAACAGAAAAGATCGAGACGGCAATCCAAAACCTCAATGCCGTGGAAAAACAGCTATCGCCCCAATTTAAAGCTAGCCCGCAATGGCTAGCGCTCAAAAATTCCATTAATGGCAACTGGCAGCAATTAAAAAAGCAAAAATTAAACTTATCTCCTACCCAAAGCTGGCAAGCACATACAACTGTTGTTAACGATATCCTCGATTTAATTGCCCACATTGGAGATGTTTCTAATCTCATTCTCGATCCATCTTTAGACAGTTATTATTTAATGGATACCGTTGTCACGCAGCTACCATTAACGATAGAGAATACGGCTCAAGCTAAAGATCTAGGTGCAAAGATAGCCACTCAACAAGCTAAACAAAAAATTGCAGACAGCGATCGAGCAAAACTTTTGATTATTCGGAGTTTAATAGCACCGCCTATCCAAGCAGTGCAAAGAGGCTTGCAAATTTCTGCTAATGCTAATCCGCAAATTCAGCGGCAGCTATCCACTAGCGTACGCGAAAATTTCAAGGATATCAAAAGATTTATTGACTTACTCGACAAAGATATCATTAATGCCAATACCATCAACTTACAGCCATTCGTATATACAGCTACAGCCACAACTGCCCTAGAGTCCCAATTAAAACTTTACGATACAGCTTTTCCACTTTTAGATCGTTTATTGGAACAGCGACTGAATCAGTTAGTTGGTAGAAAATATCAAATCATCGGGTTTGCACTGCTAGTATTAGCGGTAGTGACTTACATTTTTATAGCTTTTGTCAGCAACCGCAAAAAGCGCCTGCAATTTGAAAAAGAATTACAAGCTGCTGAAGCCAAATATCGGAGCATTTTTAACAATTCAATTAATGGAATTTTCCAAGTTACGCCAGCAGGGGAATATCTTAGCGCTAATCCAGCCTTGGCTGAAATTTATGGTTACAATTCTTCTGACCAATTAATTGGCAAATTAACCAATATTAAACAACAACTTTATGTAGATCCCAACCACCGAGAAGAATTCATAAAAATTATAAGCGATTGCGGCAGTGTTTCCGACTTTGAATCTCAGGTTTATCGCCGCGACGGTAGTATTATTTGGATTTCAGAAAATGCTCGCGCTATGTGTGATGAAAATGGCAATATTCTCTACTACGAAGGTACAGTAGAAGACATTACCGAATACAAACGTGCCGAACAAGAAATTTATGCCGCTAAAGAAGCCGCAGAAAATGCCAACCGGGCCAAAAGCGAGTTTCTGGCTAACATGAGTCACGAACTGCGAACCCCACTCAACGGGATCTTAGGCTATGCCCAAATCCTCAAGCGTTCTGTAAAACTAGGAGAACACGAACAAAATAGCATTGAAATTATCTACCAGTGCGGTTCTCACCTGCTAACTTTGATTAACGATATTCTCGATTTGTCTAAAATAGAAGCTCAGAAAATGGAACTCTACCCTACAGAATTTCATTTTCCCGCTTTTCTACAGGCCGTTGCCGAAATTTGTCGCATTCGCGCCGAACAAAAAAGTCTCAAATTTAGCTACCAACCCGATCCCGATTTACCCATTGCCATTCACGCCGACGAAAAACGCTTGCGACAAGCATTAATTAACCTTATTGGTAACGCCATCAAATTTACCAAAATAGGAGACATAAGTTTTAGTGTCAGTTTAATTGAAAAAAATATTAATTTTTCCCATCAAACTAGCTGTAAAATTCGCTTCAGTGTCAAAGATACAGGAGTAGGAATTAAACCCGAAGAAATCGCCAAAATATTTTTACCTTTTGAACAAGTTGGATCTCGCAAAAATCAAGCAGAAGGAACGGGATTAGGACTGGCAATTACTCAAAAAATTATTCAATTAATGGGTAGTACCATTCAAGTCACGAGTCAATTACAAATGGGCAGTATTTTTGGGTTTGATTTAGATTTATTAGAAGCCACAGAGTGGGTTAGTACAAGTTCTCAAACTGACAAAGGTAAAATTATTGGATTTAAAGGAAATCCCCAAAAAATTCTCGTGATTGACGATCGTTGGGAAAATCGATCGGTCATTGTTAATTTACTGACTCCTCTAGGATTTGAAGTAATAGAAGCGACTAACGGTAAACAAGGATTGAACATAGCAACTCAGGCTAAACCAGATTTAGTGATTACAGATTTAGTTATGCCAGAAATGGATGGATTTCAATTGATGGAATACTGGAAAACAAGCTTAGAATTAAAAGATATTAAAATAATTGTTTCTTCGGCAAGTGTTTTTGAAACAGACCAAAATCAAAGCTTACAAGCTGGAGCCGTTGATTTTTTAGCCAAACCAGTTCAAGCTGAAGAACTTTTAGAAAAGTTAGAACTTCATTTACAACTAGAATGGATTTATGAAGCTGCATCATTGATGCCTTCAGGAAGGAAACCCAATTACGATAAAATTGTTCCTCCTCCTCCAGAAGTATTAGATAAACTGTTTAATTTGGCTTTGCGAGGTAATTTGAAAGAGATTATAAAACAGACAAAAACTCTTGAAGAAACCGATCCAAAATATATATCATTTGCGTCAAAATTGCGGCAGTTAGCTAAAGAGTTTCAAGAGAAAAAAATCTTGGAAATGCTCACTCAATACAAGGAAATAAATTTATGAACAATTTAAATTCTTACTCAAATACAATTTTGGTAGTGGATGATGTCCCTGCTAATTTAGGAATATTAGCGGATTTCCTCACTGAAGCTAGTTTTGAGGTTTTGGTCGCTCAAGATGGAGAAAGTGCTATTCAAAAAATAAATTATGTGATTCCAGACATAATTTTATTAGATATAATGATGCCCGGAATAGACGGATTTGAAACTTATAAACGCTTGAAAGAAAACCCCTTATGGAGTCAAATTCCTGTAATTTTTATTACGGCTCTTTCTGAAACAGATAATGTTGTCAGAGGTTTATCTTTAGGAGCCGTAGATTATATTATTAAACCTTTTCAAAAAGAAGAGGTTTTAGCGAGAATTAAAACGCATTTAGATTTACGGCATTTAACTAAAGCTATTGAAGTTAAAAATCAGCATTTATCACAAGAAATTGCGGATCACGCCAAGGCTCGTGCAGACTTAAAACAGCTAAATCAAGAATTGGAAATACGAGTCAAAGAACGAACAGCAGAACTGTCTCAAACGCTGCAAGACTTGTACAGAAGTCAATCTCAATTGGAGCATAATGCCTTCCATGACTCCTTAACAGGTTTGCCAAATCGAGACTGGTTGATTAAGAAATTGCATGAGTTAATTGCAGCAAATACAAGTTATTCTGTTTTGTTTGTTGACTTAGATCGTTTTAAAATTATAAATGATAGCCTAGGACATTTAGCAGGAGACGAGCTACTTAAGTGCGTAGCTCAGCGGATGCAAGGGTGTTTAAAACCTTGCCAAATATCAACGCGAATGGGTGGGGATGAATTTGTTATTTTACTCGAAACAGAAACCGGAACTTTAGTCGCTCAAAAATTATTAGAACAGTTTAAGTTACCCTTTCATTTTAATGAATATGAAGCTATCGTAGAAGCGAGTATTGGTATAACTTCTAGTGCAATAAATTATCAACACCCGATGGATATCCTTAGAGATGTGGATATTGCGATGTATCGAGCCAAAAAGCAGGGAAGTGGTAACTATCAGGTTTTCGATCCGCAGATGCAAGCAGATGCGATCGCACGCCTCGAACTGGAGCAAGACTTGCGAAAAGCGATCTCTCAACAAGAATTTTGCTTGTACTATCAACCTATTGTTTCCCTCATTACTGAAGAAATTAAAGGTTTTGAAGCTTTAATCCGCTGGAATCATCCCAAAGGCATGATTTCACCCGATCAATTTATCCCTGTTGCTGAAGAAACAGGATTAATTAATCCTTTAGGTTGGTGGATTTTACGGGAAGCTTGCAGCCAGTTAAGACGTTGGCAAGAGGAATTGCCTGACCTGCCTTTGAAACTGAACGTTAACTTTTCTCCTATTCAATTCCAGCAAGTTAATTGCTTGGAAAAAATTGCAGAAATTTTACAACAAACTGGGATAAATAAAAACACTTTAAATATAGAAATTACTGAAAGTTGTCTATTAAAAACAACAAATTTTAACTTTGAATTTTTAAAAGCTATGGGGGTTGGTATATGTATCGATGATTTTTGTACTGGCTACTCTTCATTAAGTTTACTCAAAGAGTTGCCAATTGATACTTTAAAAATCGATCGTTCTTTTTTGCAAAACTTGGCTCTAAATCCCAACGATACAAGTTTAATTCAAACAATTATATTATTAGGTAGGAATTTAAATATGGAAATTGTTGCTGAAGGATTGGAAACTCAAGAACAAATACAAATTCTTCGAGAACTAGGATGTATTTTCGGACAAGGTTACTTTTTTTCTCGCCCCTTAGATAGTCATAACGCCACGCGGTTTATAGGCTTATAATTGAAATAATCTTGTGTTATTTTCCATCATCAATTTAATTTTTGTTATCTGCTTTGTAATCGTTAATTAATAACCGTAATTGTTTTTCCTGAAAGCTTGCAGCCAATTCACCTACCCGTTCGGCAAAGGGAATATATTTTGCATCCATTTTTTTTAACTGTTCAACTTGTTGAGTGACTGCTTTTAAATTACCTCTCATAACCAAATCGTATAAAATTACCAGTTCTTCATCTGGTGGAGGGACTAACAAAGAAGCTGAATCCGATCGCACGAATTGATTGACATTTTGATTGAGGTGAGGTGACTCTTGATATACCCAAGATATCCCTAAATGCTTTTGTAGCAATACAAATAACTCAGCCGCCTGTACGGGTTTGGGTAAAAAAGCATTTGCGCCCATATCTAAACTCTTATGCTGGTCAGCTTCAAACACGCTAGCTGAAGAAACGATAATGACTAAATCTTTAAACTTAGGTTGAGAGCGGAGACGGCTTACTAACTCGAAACCATCCATTTCTGGCATTACTAAATCAGTAATAATAGCATTAAAATGGCCACAATCGACTTGTTTTAAAGCTTCTTTGGCATTCGTAGCTTCTAGCACTTCAAAGCCAAGGGGTGCTAACAAATTAACCAGCACAGATCGATTTTCCCACTGATCGTCAACTGCGAGAATTTTCAGTTTAGTTCCTTGATAGCCATCGATCGCAGCTTGTAGCTGAATTGCCGATTCCCATTTACTAGCAGAAGGTAAATCTAAATCAAACCAAAATTGGCTGCCAGCATTTAACTGACTGTTAACTTGAATACTGCCACCCATCATTTCGATGATTTTTAAAGTAATTGCTAATCCCAAACCCGTTCCTTCTGACATCTTATCGGTATTGCCTACCTGTTCAAAAGGTTGAAAGATTTTCTGCATTTTCTCTTCGCCGATCCCCACTCCAGTATCTTCAATTTGAAAGCGGATAGAGTTGATGGCATTTAATTCATTAGGGTGAGTTTCTAAGGGTACTGATTTTATCAGTTGAACTTTGAAGGTGACGCCCCCTCGATCGGTAAATTTTACAGCATTACCTAAGAGATTAATTAAAATCTGCCTTAAGCGTTTTTCATCCCCTTGCACGTTGGTGGGTAAGGAAGAGTCAAATTGACAAATAAAACTGATGGCTTTTTGTTCCGATCTGAGGCGAAAGATTTGGCTGACATCTTCTAAAAATGCCCAAAAATGAAATTGCGTCGGGTAAAGTTCTATTTTTCTGGCTTCGATTTTAGAAAAGTCGAGGATGTCGTTAATTAAAGTGAGCAAATGAGAGCCACATTGATAAATAATTTTTAGACTATTTACCTCTTGATTGTCTAAGTTTTTTGAACGCATGAGGATTTGAGCGTAGCCTAAAACCCCGTTGAGGGGTGTGCGAAGTTCGTGGCTCATGTTTGCCAAAAATTCGCTTTTGGCTTTGTTCGCAGCGTCGGCAGCTTCCTTGGCTATTTGCAATTCTATTTCCGTTTGTTTGCGATCGGTAAGATCGGTGTGAGAGCCGACTAAACGTAGGGGTTGGCCTTCCCCATCTCGCTCGACAACCCGACCTCGCGATAGTATCCACCTGTAGCTACCGTTTTTGTGCCGCATCCGAAATTCCCAACTATAAGGTTCGTTACTTCCTCTTTTTAAATACTGTCCTAAAGAGTCTAATATCGGGTGTAAATCATCGGAGTGAATCAGTTCTTCCCAAGAGCTAAACTCGTTAGAAATTTCGCTGTCTTGATAGCCTAGCATGGCTTTCCATTGGGGTGAAAAATAGATAGCGTTTGTTTGGACTTGCCAGTCCCAGATGCCTTCATTAACGCTTTCTAGGGTTAATTGATACCTTTCTTCGCTTTGCCGGAGCGTCTCTTGTATCTGTTGGCGATCGCCCATTTCTTGCTCTAATGCTTGAGTTCTTTCTGCGACTTTTTGTTCTAAGGAGTGCGAATAATCTTCTAATTGTGCGTAGGACTGCTTGAGTTGCTGGCTCATTAAATTGAAAGAAGTCGCTAAAGCACTGATTTCTTTAACGGAGGAAGCCGTTACTTTTTGCTCGAAGTCGCCGTCAGCGATCGCGCTTGTGGCTTTACCCAAACGCCGAATCGGTCGGGCTATCCATTCAGAAGTCACAATTCCCAAAACAGTTGCCCAAAATAGTGCCAAAAAACATAATAAAATCGTGGTATGTTTACTCCAGTTAATTTGTTCCATAAAATCATTTTCTGGAACCGCAATTACAATTAACCAATCAATACCTTTACCATCTTGAAAAGGTACAACTTGTACGAATTGTTTTTGTTCGTTCACTAAAAAGTCTAACTGCTGAGAAGTTTTAATTTCATTAAGATTGTTGAATCGCTCTGTTAAATATTTTGCAGTAGCTTTGGTTAAAATATCTTTGCTGTCAGTGGCTGGAAATCTTTGCCTATTTCGGTATGGTTTTTCTGATGTGGAAGTTGCCACTAGCATTCCGCTTCGCTCGATAATAAAACTTTGTCCTGTTTTTCCAACTTTTAGAGTTTGCAAAAAATTCCCAATTAGGGATAAACGTAGAGTAGTTAACAAGACACCAGTAGCTTTTCCATTTTTATCAAAAACTGGTTGCCCTGCGGTCATTATAGGGGTGATAATAATTTCCCCAAAATGTATTTTTGTCCAGCTAGGTTTGCCAGCTTTTATGCTTTCTTTGTAAGCTATAATTCTTCGGGGATCGAAATTTTTAACCACTTTGATTAATTTTATTCTTTCTCCTTGACTACCAGCCAAATACATGAATACTTGGTTCGGCTTGGTTGGAATTGTTGCTTGAATGACGAGCTTTTTTTCATCGTTACTAATAATAGATACACCTTTCCCTTTTTCATTGATAATTGTCAGACCATCTACGCTATTAAAGCGATTTTTTTGTAGCCAAAAATGACGCTCCCATACTGTCAGGTTGTCTAGGCTAAATTGACCAACACTAATAGCATCTGCATTAATTTGATTAACTAAATGGGGAACCGCTAGATAGGTATGCAAATTCTGGTCAATTCTCGTGGCAATTTCACGGCGCAACTGTGTCGTTACATCATTCACAGCTTTCTGTCCATTTTGTAACGAAAAATATCCGGTTAACCCTACGGCTGTAAAGATTTGTAAAACAAAAGGAACAATTAAGACATGGCGTAGCGGCATTT
Organism: Microcoleus sp. S13_B4; assembly: GCF_036700885.1. NCBI lineage: Bacteria > Bacillati > Cyanobacteriota > Cyanophyceae > Oscillatoriales > Microcoleaceae > Microcoleus > Microcoleus sp. S13_B4. The sequence goes on along the minus strand of NZ_JAUBPU010000032.1, from coordinate 13,096 downwards.
TCTGGAACTTAGCAACATTTGTACGCATAACTTTTTAGGAAAAATGTATTTGTCTATACTATAGAGCCATAGAATATTCACCAGACGTAGGACTCTTCTGTAGAGAAAGGGATAGGAAAGCCATAAGACTAGAGTGCGTTACAAAAACTTTACGTTAAAATAAAAAAGATTACATTGGTTAGCATCCTCGTTGAACTATAATATGATGATACACCAATGGGGAGAAGGTTAATTTTTCCCTACCCCTAGATGGTCAGAACGTCACGCAGCTTATAATTGAAAAATCCTGTTGCAGATTGGCTCTGCCAACTGGCAGATTAGATAGTCAGGACGCCACGCGGCCTATAATTACAAACCAAGGAGAAGGCTAAAGCTTTATGAATAATTTATCTTTCTCAAAAAACACCCTCTTAATTGTCGATGATAATCCTACAAACTTAGGTGTTATATTTAACGTTTTAGATGAGGCAGGACTAGAAGTTTTAGTAGCTCAAGATGGAGAAAGTGCGCTGCAAAAAATAGAATATGTCACCCCCGATTTAATTTTATTAGATATAATGATGCCGGGAATTGACGGATTTGAAACGTGTTCTCGACTGAAAAGTAACCCGTCAACTTCAGGAATCCCGATCATTTTTATGACGGCTCTTGGCAACACCGATCAAAAAGTCAAAGGTTTGAGCCTTGGGGCTGTAGATTATATCACTAAACCCTTTCAAAAAGAAGAAGTATTAGCTCGAATTCAAGTTCATTTAGAGTTGCGAAACTTGACCAAAGATCTGGCAAGCAAAAATCAATTGCTCCAAGAAAAAATTGAAGAAAAAACGACTTTAGAAACAACTTTACAACAATTGAATCAAGAATTAGAAAAACGAGTTGAAGACCGAACCTCTGAACTAAAACAAGCTCTACAGACTATACAACAAGCTCAACTCCAATTAATCCAAAGCGAAAAAATGTCTACCCTCGGTCAATTAGTGGCTGGAGTGGCTCATGAAATTAATAATCCAGTAGGCTTTATCAAGGGAAACCTGACTCATGCTGAAACTTATATTCAAGATTTATTAGAAATTGTTGATCTTTATCAGCAACAGTTTCCCTCTCCAGGTGCAGCGATTGCAACTCGTGCCGAAGAAGTGGATTTAGAGTATCTCATACAAGACTTACCCGACCTTATTTCATCCATGAAAGTGGGTGTAGAACGGATTCGTCAAATTAGTGTATCTTTAAGAACTTTTTCCCGCGCTGATAGTACATCAAAAGTAGAAGCTAACCTGCATGAAGGGATTGACAGTGCATTACTAATTCTACAACATCGATTAAAAGCAAATGATACACGTCCAAAAATAGAAGTCGTTAAAGAATATGGAAATTTACCTCTAGTACCGTGTTACCCCGGACAGCTAAATCAGGTATTTATTAACATTATTGCTAATGCCATTGATGTTTTAGAAGATTCTCTTCAAAAGCAAAACTTGGAAGAAATTAAAGTAAATCCAAGACAAATTATGATTGACACGGAAGTGGACCGCCATCGAAATATCGCCATTATTCACATTAAAGATAACGGTTTGGGAATGCCGGAAGAGGTATGCACTAAAATATTTGATTATCTATTTACAACCAAGCCAGCAGAAAAAGGTACGGGACTGGGTTTATCGATTAGCCATCAGATTGTTGTAGAAAAACATTGTGGTCAACTGAGTTGCTTTTCAGAACAGGGTGTTGGGACAGAGTTCATTATTGAAATTCCTTTAGCCTGAAGGGAGAGCCTAGGAATTAACGAATTTATTGGAGACTAAACCGACAGAGCAGGGAACGTCTCTACTCGGTCAATGAGACCCTTCATTTAGACCCGCTATATAGCGGTTCAAAGCAGGATTTATCAACGCCCTTGGAGAAAAGATGATTTTCATCCCCGCAGTTCCCCCAGCCAGTCAATAAAAATTAAGAGAAGCCGCTAGGACTTACACATTGACAAAATGTTTATATTTTGTATAACTGCCCCTAGAGGCGATCGCTATTTCCAGAGCAGACAGAATTCAGTAAAATTACTCAAGTTGTCATTGGTAGCATAAACATTAGACATCTCCCCAAAAGCTGAATCACCTACTGGGACAAAATTGTGCAGAATATGCACAGCCAGTTGACTTCACCTCGATTTTACAAATCCCGATGAGTAAACTCCTTCGCATCCTTCCCTACATAACTAGCGGCAACATGGCCATCTCCAACAACTCGATACTTATAGGTAATCAACCCTTCTAAACCAACAGGCCCGCGAGGCGGCATTTGCTGCGTGCTAATCCCCACTTCTGCACCGAAACCGTAGCGGAAACCGTCGGCAAATCTAGTCGAACAATTGTGATAAACTCCGGCCGCATCTACTCCATTTAAAAATGTCTCGGCGGTTTCGCTATCTTCGGTAACAATGACATCTGTATGTCTGGAACCGTAAGTATTGATATGGCTAATTGCCTCTTCTACAGAATCTACTATTTTGATAGACAAAATCAAATCGCTGTATTCTGTAGACCAATCCGCTTCATTTGCTTCGGCAATATTTTCGAGGATGGCGCGAGTTTTTTCGTCTCCCCGCAATTCGACTTTTTTCTGCTGCAAAGCTGCGGCCACAGCGGGCAGGAATTTAGGGGCGATCGCACTGTGAACTAATAAAGTTTCAATGGCATTGCAGGCGGCTGGATACTGAGTTTTTGCATCTACAGAAATCTCTACTGCTTTCTGAATATCCGCTGCTTTGTCTGCGTACAAATGACAAATTCCGTCGGCGTGTCCCAACACGGGAATGCGCGTATTTTCCTGCACGAACCGCACGAAGGAATTAGAACCTCGGGGAATAATCAAATCTACATATTCATCCATTTTGAGCAGTTCGATTGTTTCTTCCCGCGTGGTTAGCAACTGCACGACTTCTGGATTAACCGCAGTTTCTGCTAATGCTTGATGTATCACTTTTGTCAATATTTCGCAGGAGCGAACAGCCTCTTTGCCGCCTTTGAGAATGACGCCGTTTCCTGATTTGATTGCCAAGGATACTATCTGAATTAACGCCTCTGGGCGCGCTTCAAAAATAATGCCTAAAACGCCCAAAGGACAGGTGATGCGCTTCAGAATTAATCCTGTATCCAATTCACGGTGGATTTGCACGGAACCTACGGGATCTGGGAGTTTCGCAACATCTCGCACGCCTGCGATCGCACTTTTCAACTTGCTCTCATCCAACTTGAGGCGATCGTACAGCGGTTTCGCAATTCCATCCGCCTGGGCCGCCTTGCAATCAGCCGCATTCGCCGCCACAATATCCGGCGCAGCAGCTTCTAAAGCTTTCGCTATAGCTTCTATAGCTTGATTTTTGGCATTAGCGGACAAAACTGCCAATTTTCTAGCAGATACGCGCGTTTTTTGGGCAATTTCAATAATAGACATGGCTGTAACTTTTAAATAGTTTTGATTGTTGGGTTTTGAGTTTTGAATTGAATCCCCAGAAATAAATTTAGGGGCGGTTTTGAGTTTTAACAATTTTCAAGGAAATTCTATATTTTTGTTGAGACCCCTTACAGCAATCCTCATTAACAGGTTAAAACAGTGAAGTATAGATAAAATCCCACGGTCATTTCCATTTGTCAATAACCTTTGGAGAGTATTATGTCATCTCACGCCCCTTTACGCAAGGCAGGGCGATCCGCCAAACCCGGCATTAAACTGATACAGAAAACAGGCGGAAATCTCGTTTTAGCTTCCGGCGTCACCATCAGCCTCCTGTTTGGTATGGTGTTAGCGCTATCTTTAGCCTCTGTTTTGATTCTCAACAGTCCCGATCCAGTCGCCGGATTGGCGATCGCACTTCCAATAACTCTGATTTTTAACATTGCTGCTTTTTTCCTATCGCCTTACTTGATGGACTTAAGCCAAAATTGGCTATACCATACTCGCTGGGTTTCCCTAGCAGAAATTGAAAGCCTAAGTCCCGAAACAGCGAAAGTTATTAAGAAAGTTTGCAAGCAGAAAAAACTCCAGCAGCCTCGTTTAGGAATTATCGACGACCAAAACCCTACTGCTTTTACTTACGGTTCATTTCCCAACAGCGCTCGCTTAGTCGTCAGTCAAGGTCTTTTTACCTATTTAGACGACGAAGAAATTGCCACTGTTTACGCCCACGAGCTCGGTCACATCGTCCACTGGGACTTTGCAGTAATGACTTTAGCTTCGACTTTGGTGCAGATTACTTATTTAATTTACACTACAGCTCAAAGGATGGGTCGAAGTGGTGGCCACAAAGCTAAAGATGCGGCGGGTAGTGTAGCTGCTGTTGCTTATTTGTTTTACATCGCCGGCACTTATTTATTGCTGTATTTGTCGCGGACGCGAGAATATTTTGCCGATCATTTTGCCGCCGAAACTACTGGCAACCCCAATGCTTTGTCTCGCGCTTTGGTAAAAATTGCTTACGGTATTTTGGAAGAAGGACAAAGAGCCACCGAACCCAGCCGCTTATTAGAAGGAACTCGCGCTTTAGGCATTTACGATGCCAAAGCTGCCACATCTACCGGTACCGCTTACCGAATTACTTCGGAACCAGCAAAAATTGGGCGAGTGTTTCTGTGGGATATGTTTAATCCGTGGGGTTGGTGGATGGAGTTGAACTCTACTCACCCGCTGACTGGTAAACGAGTTCGCGCTTTGAGCACTTATGCCGAACAATTAGGCTTGGATATTGAGTTTGACATGGGCCGGATTGTCGGCGAAGGCAACGATTTGAGCAAGCGGAGATTGTACGGCAATTTTGTCTTCGATTTACTGCTGTACAGTGCAGAAACTCTGGGCTTAGCGGTGGGTTTTGCGATCGGCATTTCCCTGTATGCTGTAAACCCGATGATGATGGTTGCTTGTCCTTTAATCGCTTTGGGTGCAGGAATTTTGCTGAAGACTTTGGTGATGTTCCCCAATTACGAACAAGCAGAACACTTGGATGTTTTAACCTTAATGTCTGACCCTTACGCAAGTCCTTTGCGGGGTCAACCGGCGCAACTACAAGGGGAATTAATTGGTCGCGGCGATGCCGGTTATGCGTTTGGTTCTGATTTTAAATTGCAAGATAGAACGGGAATGATTTATCTGCGGTATGCTTCTCGTTTTGGGCCAATTGGCAATTTTATGTTTGGCATGAAACGGGTTAAAAGTTTGATTGGAATGGATGTTAGCACTTTGGGTTGGTTCCGCCGGGGTGTTGCACCTTGGATGGATTTGATTCAGCTTGAAAGCGATAGCGGTACGACGGTTAAGAGTTATCACCGCTTCTGGTCTGTTGTGATGGCTATAGGGGTGATCGCGATCGGTATTGCGGTGCTTTTTGTTTCATTTCCAGCTTAACAGTTGACAGGTAAAACGTTTTAACTTAAATATAATTAAGCTCGAAAATGCGAGCTTCTTTTTTTTGTTGCATACGGTACTATGGAACTTAATACCGCTCTCAATTATCTTTTTTTTCGCTCAAAAGAGTGAGTTTACCAACCGCTTTAAATGTGTTAGCCAAGGGGCGTGATACCGCTCTTGTAGCAAAAAAAAAAGAAGAAAGGAAGAAGTAAAGAAGGAGATAGGTAATCTTAGGGTTGGAAGGAAGTAATTCAGTTGTGAGAAAACATGACTCTAAAAATTGCTACAATTAGTTTATTCTTGATAGTATTAACTTTAGCAGTCAACAACCCCAACCAGAAAGTCAGGGGTAACTTAACAAAGTTGACCGCCCAAACGGAAAACCAGGACAAAAAAAACACCGTGCAAGATATTCTCGATGAAAGCGCAAAATTAGAAAAAATAGCTGGGGATTTCCAATTTATAGAAGGCCCGATTTGGCATCCAGACGGCTTTTTGCTGTTCAGTGATATTCCCGCCAATATTATCTATAAGTTCGGCTCAAATCAGAAAGTTGAGGTATTTCGTCGCCCTTCGGGAAAAGCCAACGGCAATACTTTAGACAAAGAAAACCGCTTACTTACTGCCGAACACGAAAATCGCCGCGTATCCCGCACAGAAAAAGACGGCCAAGTTATCACCTTGGCGGATAGATATGAGGGGAAAAGGCTCAACAGTCCGAACGATTTGGTCGTTAAATCCGACGGCAGCATTTATTTTACCGATCCGTCCTACGGTGTTACTAAAGAGCAGGAAGAATTGGGTTTTTACGGTGTTTACAGGCTGGCATCCGACGGGCAATTAACTCTGCTGGTTAAGGATTTGGTGCTACCGAATGGCATCGCCTTTTCACCAGACGAGCAAAAGCTTTATGTCAACAATTCGGAAGCGGGATACATTGCTGTTTTCGATGTAAAACCGGACGGAACTGTTACAAATGAGCGGCTTTTTGCGGATTTAAAAGACGCCAGTCAAGGCGGAGTTCCCGACGGTTTAAAAGTTGATTTAGAGGGGAATGTTTACAGCACCGGGCCGGGGGGAGTGTGGATTTTATCACCGGATGGCAAGCTTTTGGGGAGGATTCCTGTGCCTGAGACGGCGACTAATTTGGCTTGGGGAGAAAGCGATCGCAAAACGCTTTATATTACGGCAAATACAAGTCTGTATCGGATTCGCCTTAAAATTGCGGGCGTGCGGCCGGGCAAATAATCTCAAATCGGGCGACGTTGAAAGTAAAGTAAAGTGGTTTTTATTAGGGGTAATTAGCCGGGCATGATATAGTCGTAGGTTTGAGAATCACTCCTTCCCGATTCTTTAATCTCACATCTGCAATCTCAAATGGTATTAATAGCTCGGTTACACAAATTTCTAACTGCTACAGTCGATCGCACATCCCGATCGCAAACAATATTTTGGTTGACTCTGAGCTTGACATTTGCCGCAGTTTATGCTATTTTAGGACTCAAGCAAGTCTTTAGCGCCGAGTATATGGTGCAAGACGATGCGAGGCAGCACGTTTTCTGGATGATGCGGTTTGTCGATCCTGAATTATTCCCCAACGATTTCATTGCTAATTACTTTCAATCAGTCGCCCCCGCAGGATACAGCACACTCTACAAATTAGCAGCAACAGTTGGCATTCACCCACTATTTTTTCACAAGATATTGCCGCTATTTCTCGGCTTAATCTCCACTTATTACTGTTTTGGCTTGTGTCTAGAAATGTTGCCAGTCCCGATGACTGGATTTATTGCATCTTTGCTGCTAAATCAGCATATGTGGATGACTGATGATTTGGCTTCCACAACGCCAAGAGCTTTTATCTATCCGATATTTCTGGCTTTTTTATATTATTTGTCGCGCACTTCATTGCTGCCGTGTTTGGGGGCGATCGCACTTATCGGACTATTCTATCCTCCTTACGCCTTGGTTGCTGCCGGAATTTTAGTTCTGCGGCTGCTATCCTGGAAAAACGGCGGTTGGCGCTTGTCGGGCGATCGAACTAATTATCTATTTTGCACTACAGGTTTGGGAGTAATCTTTTTAGTAATGCTTCCCTATGCCTTAGATAACTCTGAATTTGGCCCAACTTATACCGCAGCAGAAGCCAAGCAAATGAGCGAATTTGCACCCGGCGGCAGAAATGCTTTTTTTCGTCCAAATCCCAAAGATTATTGGTTGACAGGGCGGGGCAGCGGGATGTTTCCAAAGTCGCTGTTTACGCCTGTAACTCACTGTGTCGGATTGCTATTTCCGCTGCTGCTGTTTTTGCGATCGGCTTTTCCCTTAGCCAATCAGATTCAAAGCAAAATCTGGCTTTTGCTTCAGCTATTTTTAGCATCCTCGGCGATGTTTTTCGCGGCTCACGCTACCATTTTTAAGTTGTATCAACCAGGTCGCTATACTGCCTACAGCTTGCGATTTATTGTGGTTTTTATAAGTGCGATAGTCCTAACTTTAATTATCGATAGAGTCGGTCATTGGGCATCAAAAACTGCAACAACATTTGATTTAAAAAATCTAGTTGCACTAATTACGACAGCAACCATAGCTATCGCTGTTGTCCTTTATCCCTGCTTTGTCGAAAAATTTCCCACAGCCGGGTATGTAGAAGGTGAAATGCCGGCTTTGTACAAATTCTTTGAACAACAACCTAAAGATATCCTGATTGCTTCAATCGCGGCAGAGACGGACGATTTGCCAACATTTAGTCAGCGATCGGTTTTGGTGGCAAAGGAGTATGCAGTGCCTTATCAGAAAGGCTACTATAGCAAATTTAGGCAGCGAGTGAGCGATTTAATTCGCGCTCAATACACTCCGGATCGAGCTGTGTTGCAAAATTTCATTAATCAATATGGAGTTGATTTTTGGATGATCGAGCGCAAGGCGTTGACTCTTGATTATGTAGAGGAGTACGGGTGGCTAAATCAATTTGATTCTACACCGGAGGCGATGCTTTATCTCAAACAAGGGAAAATTCCCGCCTTAGCTTCAGCAATGACAAGTTGTGCTGTTTTTCAGAATGAATTTGTAGTGGTTTTGGATGCGTCTTGTATTGTAAAATTGACCGGGAATTAAGAGGCAGCAGATCCAGAAATAAATCCGTTACTATCCTCTGACTGGGAACCAGAAAAAAATCTGGTTTCATGACTAAAAATCTCGGTTTTCCGGTTGAAGCGGAGGCAAAAAAAACGGTTTGCGACCCTAAAATTAGTAGTTTAGTGATTTGTAGGGACAATCCCGCAGCAGTGGCCACTGCTGATGAGTAAGGTGGCGGATATGGTGCAATTAAATAATCTCCTCAAAGGTGAATATAGATCCGGGGTCTGCTTGGTAGACAATGAAAATTCCACAAAAGCAATACTCCGGACAGTTTTTGGAACGATACTACAAGCTTTACAGGGCAAGGATCATAAAAAAGCCGAATTAAATGTAAGTCAGGGGTGGAGCTGACATTGATTTAATTATCCACAGTGGCTCAAAGTCTTAGAGTATAAGCCATTGGGCAATATAAAAACTGTCCGGACTATTGAAAAGCTCGATCGCAAATTATCTCTTGGGCAAAAACATGACAACACTTTACGTCAACCCAGCAACAGGCAGCGATTCCGCAGTCGGCAGCCAATCAGCCCCATTCAAAACTATAGCCCGCGCGATCGCCCGCGCTGCATCGGGAACTACGATTCAGTTAGCACCGGGAACTTACAGCGCAGCTAGTGGCGAAAAATTCCCCTTGGAAATTCCATCGGGAGTAAAAGTTATTGGTAATGAAGCTAACAAAGGTAGAGGCATTCTGATTCAAGGCAGCGGCAAATTTGTCAGTCCCACCGCTGCGGATCAAAATATCACTATGCTGCTAGCAACTAATTCGGAATTGCGCGGAGTAACTGTCACTAATCTCGATAGTCGCGGCACGGGAGTCTGGATAGAGTCAACTTCTCCGACTGTGGCTAACTGCACTTTCACTCAATGCAAGCGCGAAGGCATTTTTGCCACGGGAACCGCTAATCCTGCGATTCTCGACAACATATTTATGGAAAACTCAGCGGCTGGGGTAATTACGGCGGGAACTGCTAAAGGAGCAATACGGCGCAATCTTTTTCAAAAGACGGGTTTTGGAATTTCTCTGCAAGCTCAGTCGGCTCCTTTGATTGCTGATAACCAAATTTTGGAAAATCGCTCCGGTATAGTTTTAGCAGGAGAATCTAAGCCGATTTTACGCAATAATCGCATTGAAAAAAATACCGAATACGGTTTGACTGCGGGGGGGAAGTCGCTGCCAGATATGGGTAATCCTCAAGATTTGGGCGGAAATATTTTTATGAATAACGGTGAATTAGACTTGGAAAATGCGACTGGGGTTAAGATTTCTGCCGTGGGGAATCAACTCAATTCTTCGCGGGTGAAAGGTTTATTTGATTTGGGCAATGTGACGCCAACTCCGACTCCTGGCGGGCTAAAGTTCAGCGACATCAGCACGCATTGGGCTCAGGATTTTATCGATTGCTTGGCAAAGATGAATATTGTTAGCGGGTTTCCTAACGGCACTTTTCAACCTTACGAGATTGTAACTAGAGCTCAGTATGCGGCTATGTTGGCGAAGGCGTTTGAATTGATGCCGCGCCGTGAGGCGACGGTTTTTAAGGATGTGGCGGCGGATTTTTGGGCGCAGGGAGCGATCGACCAAGCTAATCGAGCTGGCTTTTTGGCTGGATATCCAGACAGCACGTTTCGCCCGGAGCAGAATTTGACTAGAGTTCAGGCGATCGTATCTTTGGTAAACGGGTTGCAGTTGGCGGGCGGCAACCCCAATTCTTTAAGCGTTTATGTCGATCGAGCTCAGATTCCCAGTTTTGCCACCGACGAGATAGCAACCGCCACAGAGCGCAAAATCGTGGTCAACTATCCCGCGCGCGAAAAGCTTTCCCCCGCCCACGACATCACCCGTGGCGAGATATCCGCCCTCATCTACCAAACTCTGGTAGCGACAAAGCGAGCCGAGGCCATTAACTCTCTTTACATCGTCTAAGGGAACTGGGAGACAAGGGAGAGGAGAACTTGGGGTACAAAGAACCAACCCATCTCCCCTCGCCCTTGTCTCCGATTCCCCCACTCTCCCCCACTCTCGCCCGCTCTCACCCACTCCCACTCTCCCAAGTCTTGATTTGGGAGTACCCGAATCGTTTTATGATTAAACATTAAGAAATTAAGCAATCCTTAAGGTTCGAGTGTCAGATTATGGCTAAAATTCAATTCTCTCGGGGTATAGACGAAGATGCTGTACCCGAAGTGCGCCTAACCCGTTCTAAAACGGGAGCTCAAGGCACTGCCACGTTTATCTTTGAAAATCCCAAAGCTCTCAGCAGCACCAGTACCGAAGACATTACTGGAATGTACATGATCGACGAAGAAGGTGAAATCCTCACTCGCGAGGTTAAGGCTAAGTTCATCAACGGTCAGCCTGCGGGTTTGGAAGCTCTTTATCTAATGAAAAGTCCCGAAGAATGGGATCGATTTATGCGTTTTATGGAACGATACTCGGAAGCAAACGGCTTAGGATTTAGCAAGGCATAATTGATGGGGAATAGGGCATGGGGCATGGGGCATGGGGCATGGGGCATTGGTTATTGGTTATTGGTTATTGGTTATTAGTTATTTGATAATAACTAATAACTAATAACGAACAAATCACAACTAACTAATTGACTTCCTCCCTCTTCCCTTTTCCTGATTCCCTCTTCCTTTTTGCTTCTTCCTTTTTCCTTCAACATCTGTTATATGACGCAAATTCCTCACCCCGACTTATCTACAATAACCGTAAATTGCGCTATCATTACTGTTAGCGACACGCGCTCGGCTGAAACAGACAATAGTGGCTTGTTAACTAAGAAGCTGCTAAAAGATGCGGGTCACTCTGTGGTAGCTTACACTGTTGTTAAAGATGATGCGGCCAAAATTGTATTGCAAATGCAGGCGTTTTCCCAGCGTGAAGATGTGGATGCAATCATTTTTAACGGCGGCACGGGCATCGCTCCGCGAGATACGACTTATGATGTGATGGAGAGTTTGCTAGACAGGATTTTACCGGGATTTGGTGAGATATTTCGGTTTTTGAGCTATCAAGAAATTGGTTCAAGGGCGATCGCCTCTCGGGCCGTTGCAGGCGTGTATCAAGGCAAGTTAGTCTTTTCCCTTCCGGGCTCTAGCAATGGTGTGAAACTAGCTGTGGAAAAGCTAATTTTACCTGAATTAGTTCACTTGGTGACGCAGTTGCGCGGAGGGTGAGGGCCAAAGTTCGGTTAATTGATTGACCGAAAGAAATTTAGTTACAAGTCGCCCGAGGCATCCGTGGAGCGAGAAAAAAGCTTTGAAGCCTCATCGCAAGCCCCCAGGTTTAGCAAGGATGTCGCTTTCTTCAATCTAAAATCGACTGACTGCATTCACCGCAAGAAACGGGTGGCTTTGAGCCAACTCTATGGCTAAAGTAAGGAAACATCAAAATTCCCTTGATTTAGACTAGATGATTTCGATGCAGAATGCGAGTGTCTATGCTAGCGAAGATTATCACCGGATTGCTCGGGCGATCGCCTTTATGCGACAACACCACCTAAACCAGCCCAATCTGGCAACTGTGGCCCAACACATAGGACTGAGTGAATATCATTTTCAGCGGCTATTTACTCAATGGGCCGGCATTAGCCCCAAGCGGTTTTTGCAATATCTGACAGTTGAATATGCCAAGTCAAAAATCACTCAGACTAAAAGCCTTCTAGACCTAACATTGGACGTAAGACTATCGAGTCCCGGACGATTACACGATTTATTTGTCACGTTGGAAGCAATGTCACCAGGGGAGTTCAAAGCAGGCGGAGCAGGTTTACAAATTCGCTATGGTATTCATGATACCCCTTTTGGTAAATCACTAATTGCTACAACGGCCCGTGGTATTTGTAATCTTTATTTCTTGGAGACAACAGACGAACAAACCGCTGCACAAAGACTGCGATTGGCATGGAAAAACGCTGAAATTATCCGCGATGAGCAAGCCACTCAATCATTGCGTGACCTGATTTTCACTTCAGAAACTCTCAACGCTCAAAAACCACTAACGCTCTTACTAAAAGGCACTAACTTTCAGATCCAAGTTTGGCGAGCACTTTTGAAATTGCCATTTGGGGCGATCGCCACCTATCAGACCATAGCTCAAATGGTAGCACGCCCAACTGCTGCTAGAGCTGTAGGAAATGCGATCGGTAAAAATCCGATCGGCTATCTAATTCCATGTCACCGAGTCATTCGAGAATCTGGAGAACTCGGTGGCTATGGCTGGGGAGTAGAGCGTAAAACAGTCATGTTAGGTTGGGAAGCTAGCCGTACCATCTGCGGAACCACCCTCGCAGGAATAGAGCGATCAAACGGTATCAATCACCCGCCGCAGACTACCTCCGAACCCAACAAATAACCTCTGTGCAATCGGGTGCATAAGCGTTCTTGTGCTGCGTCGCCCAGCGAACTTTTAAGAACCTCCGACTTCAATCACTTCCCCCGAAGTAATGATCTTCAACACCTTACGATCATCTGTTATTACTGAGATCTTGCACCATTCTCAATTAGCCATACTGCCAACCACTAACAGTGATGTCAAAACCCTGCTGACGAGCTA
>NZ_JAUBPU010000110.1:0-7024 GCF_036700885.1 Microcoleus sp. S13_B4 | reverse complement strand
TTGTCGGTGCTTGTGACCCACTCACAAAAGCGTTCCCAGACGTTGGCGCTTTCGCGCTGCTGTAAGGTTGTTGTCATTTGTTTATGATTGCTTTATTTGGTTTTCAATGTTCGGATGATGTTTCTATTATTAACGGTGTTGTTAAGGTTTGTAAAGGGGTTGAGCGACAGTTTAACTGATGAGTGTGATTAGGAAAGCTGATGAAAGCAGAGAGATGGCCGTAGCTTGCGGGGCGGGACGCCATCGCCCCCGGGTGAAAAGATATGCCAGCCTGCTCTTCGGGGCACCTCAACCCTAACGAGCGGGAGCTATGGGAAGTGGAGAAGGTAGAGAAACAGGAGCGAGGACAGGGGGAGAGGCCGGGATGCGAGGAGGTGGAGAAAGCCTGAACTGCTGGAGTTGTTGCGGGGTGAGCGATCGCAAAATTCTCAGCCCCAGAGTGTCTCGGGAGATGCTTAAAGCGTAGGATGGCTCCAAATACGGGCGGAAATTTGATTTGTTGTTCAAATAGCTTTCCATGAAAGCTAGGCTGAGTCCGCTGAGGTAGCGGCGGGCTAACGCTGGTTCCGGCCCGATGACCTCTGGTGGTGGCAGAAAGAGGCTTTGAGGGGAATCCTCGATCGTTGAGAAGTGAGTCCCATTGTTCATCAGTACCAGATATTTGTTGGGCGATGTCAGCCAAGTGAACGGTTGAATTTGTTCCAGTAAAGCGGGGGCGACGGTATCCGCGCTGCCTGCGATTACCATGACTGGGATTTGGATTTTGCTGAGGTTTGTTTCTCCGAAAATGCTGCTGGCGATCGGGTTAACGGCGATCGCAGCTTTGATGCGCGGGTCCTCGAAATTGTACTGCTTCCGCTCTAGGCTGCGGGCGCGGCACTGTAACAGCAGGGAGAGGTTCCAAGTCTCGTTTTCGAGCTGGCAGTCTTTGTCTAGCTGTGCAAAATTAATCCCCGCCCCGGCTAATGCTAAAGCCGTATAGCCACCGAAAGACTGGCCGATGACGCCAACTCGCTGCAAGTCGAGCTGCCCTTGGTAGGCCGGATCGGTTGTAGAAAGTTGGGTTAAATAATCGAGCAAGTCTTTGATGTCGAGGGGGCGGTTGACAAATTCTTCTGGTTCTGCTACTTCATTTGCTCTGCCTGTTACTAAGTCTTGGATTTGTTGGGCGTTGCTGCCGGGGTGTTCGGGGACGGCGACGGCAAAGCCGTAGGAGGCTAGGTGTTTGGCTAAATACTGGAAAGACAGGCGATCGGAACCTACACCGTGGGAAATTACTACTACTGGCGCCGGTTGCGGGCTGCGCTGCGGCAGGTAAATGTCCATATCAAAAGTGCGATCGCGATTTGGACTCCTAACAGTTACCGAGGATTTGTTCCAAGTATAGGGGCCCGGTAGCTGGGGCTGTAGCATTTGAGCGGGCAGTATGGCCAATTCTAAGGCTGCTTCTGCTTCGGACAATTGGGTGACTCCGGCGATCGTCTGATTGGAACGGTTGATCAGCGATGTCAGCTCGTTGGCGATAGCCAAGCCGCGGGCGAGGTCAATCCTGATGCCGTAAGTGGGGAATTTCCGCAGCACGTTGACGATTGTCAAGCCTTCTGGATCTGAGGCTGCTAAAATCAGGGCTGCTCGGATGGCGTAAAATCCGGGCTGCCGAGCTTTGGTTTGAATCAGCCGCCCCAAGCGTTTCAGCAGCACTTCTCCTTGAGGCGTGTAGAGGAATTGGGCGATCGTCACGTGGCTGATTTCAGCTTTCGCTTGCAGGGCGTTGCGAATCTCAGCTTGCTGAGATTCTTTGATGTACTGAGCGAAGCCGTCCAAATTCGAGTCTATTTTGCCTTCTTTGGCGAAGAGTGCCAGGGATTCGATGGGAACTGATTCTTCTAGCGGCCCGTAAGTTACGTAAATTCGCTCGGCACCCATTGCCGGTGTGGCGGTGCAAACAGCCGTGAATGCAAACAATCCTAGGTATTTTAAGGCGATCGACCGCCGAGTGCGAAGGGCTGCTGTGGAGAGACTCGGAAACAGACTGTTCATAACTTTCACACCTAGGACTTCTAATAATTAGTCGGTGAAACCATGTAAATTGTTTCGCCAATATTTAATGCCGAAGCAACAGATCGATGCTTCGGATGCTTCGGAAATTAGGTTATCTTGGGAAGCATAGCCTAAAAGTAATTTTCTAATTTTACAAGGCTAGCTGAAATTTAAAATTCAACGCCGAGGGGTCAAACCTGCTGGAAGGCCCATTGATTATTTTTTCAGCTATGCAAGATATTGTCGATCGAGTTTGTAACTACAGTCTGAGTGGGAGAATTTATGATGTTCAATGCAACTGCTATCCTGATTGACGCTTTTGTGCAAGAGCTGCAGGCTGGCTACCGTCGCACCTACGGCAAGTATAAGCCTGACTATCCTGAAATTATCGCCTGGGCGGGGACTATGGCTCTGGAAAATATCGCTAATTGCGATGCTCTGTACCACAATGTGGAACACACAATGCTCGTGGCTTTGGTGGGACAAGAGATTCTCCGAGGCAAGCATATTCGGGAAGGGGGTGTGTCGCCGGAAGATTGGCTCCACTACTTGATCTCGCTGCTGTGCCACGATATCGGCTACGTGAAAGGTGTTTGCCGCCAAGACCAAGAAGCTGTCGGACTCTACGCTACGGGTGTTGAGGGGAAAATGGTTTCTGTGCCGATCGGGGCCACTTCTGCTAGTTTAACTGCTTATCATGTCGATCGAGGGAAACTCGTAATTGACGAACGCTTCGGCGGTCACACATTAATTGATGCCGAACAAATTAAGCGCAATATAGAATTGACTCGCTTCCCAGTTCCTGCTAGCGAAACTCATCAAGACAGAAATAATTATTCTGGACTCGCCAGGGCCGCCGATTTGATCGGTCAGTTGAGCGACCCCAATTACCTGCGAAAAATAAGTGCCCTGTTCTACGAATTTGAGGAAGTCGGCACTAATAAAATCTTGGGCTACAAGTCTCCGGGAGATTTGCGGCAAAATTACGCGAAGTTTTATTGGAATGGAGTTTTCCCCTATATTCCCGCAGCTTTGAACTACTTGGAATTGACCCAGGGAGGCAAACAGATTATTGCCAACCTCTACGCTAACGTGTTTCAGGTAGAACACGCTGAACCGATCGCTTTCAACAAGACAAACGCTCAAGGATTAATCAAATCCCACGCCAGTAACAACTTGAACGGCGAACACGATAGTGAGAAGCTTCAACCTGTCATATCCGGGGAAGACAAGAAATTTGGGGATTTTCCCGACTTAAATTTGTAATAATTTAGGCGCTCAATTCGGCAGCTAAAAACACCAGTCATCATTAGAAAAAAATTGGATGTCTAGTTGCTGGCTCCTTTTTTGGAAGCTATAGTAGAGCTAAGA
The DNA here is from genome assembly GCF_036700885.1 of Microcoleus sp. S13_B4. Taxonomy (NCBI): domain Bacteria; kingdom Bacillati; phylum Cyanobacteriota; class Cyanophyceae; order Oscillatoriales; family Microcoleaceae; genus Microcoleus; species Microcoleus sp. S13_B4. The sequence continues at coordinate 3,613 of NZ_JAUBPU010000110.1, read as the reverse complement.
ATTACTTGTTTATTAGGGAGAGTTCGGTCATGGAAACCAACAATATTGAAGTCGTTTTTAGCTTTGATACAACTGGCAGTATGTACCCTTGTTTGACACAAGTTCGTCGGAAAATCAAAGAGACGGTAACAAGACTGCTCGATGAAATTCCTGGCATTCGGATTGGCATTATTGCCCACGGAGACTATTGCGATGCTGGCAGCACATACGTAACTAAACACCTCGATTTGTCCGGCGATGTCGGCACAATTTGCAATTTTGTTCAAAATGTAGAGCCAACTGGCGGCGGCGATGCTCCAGAATGTTATGAATTAGTCTTGCACGAAGCTCAGTCACTTTCTTGGACTCCAACTAATTCCAAAACATTGGTGCTAATTGGCGATGACATCCCGCACGCACCCGCTCAAACTCCTCAAAAACTTAACTGGCGTCAAGAAGTCGATAAGTTAGCACAGATGGGAATTACCGTTTACGGCATCCAAGCTCTCAACCGCCAGCACGCTACTTTATTTTACAAAGAACTAGCAGAAAAATCTGGCGGTTTTCACCTCAATCTAGACCAATTTTCCTACATTACAGATTTATTTTTAGCAGTTTGTTACCAACAGTCATCTAACGAACAACTGCAAGCTTACGAACAAGAAGTTGTCACTCAAGGTCGCATGAGTCGCGGATTAAACAAGATGTTTGATACCATGCTGAAGCGGGAAGGCGCCCCTGTGTACGAATCGGCAGAATTGCGAGCCGTAAAACCGGGGAGATTTCAGATTTTAGAAGTAGACAGCGAGATTTCAATTAAAGCTTTTGTTCTGGAGAATGGTTTGACTTTTAAAACCGGACGCGGGTTTTATGAGTTTACTAAAACAGAAACTATCCAAGGTAAGAAAGAAATTGTGCTGATGGAACGTTCGACAGGGGATTTGTTTGAAGGAGAAGCGGCGCGAGAAATGTTGGGTTTGCCAATGGGCGAGACAGTTCGCATTAAACCGAGCAATCTAGAAAAGTATGCGGTTTTTGTGCAAAGTACCTCGGCAAATCGCAAGCTGATAGGTGGAAGTCGTTTTCTTTATGAAGTAGAAGATTGGGCTCGTTAATCGATATTAAATCTCCTAACTACAACCGTAGAGTGACGCAAAGCGTGGTAAAATCCGCTATAAGTAAGGTGCGCCATAAGCACCATACAAATAGTTGGTGCGTCGATGACTATAGGATTTGTTTTGATCCTATGCCTCTGCGGTTAAAAAATATACACTTTTAAATTAATATGCAGCCCGAAATAGAACACCAAATTCAACAGTTGAGGCAGCAGCTACAAGAAGCTAGCTATGCTTATTATGTTTTGGATGCGCCGATTATGGCTGATGAGGTGTACGATCGACTTTATCGTCAGTTGCAAGAGTTAGAATCGGATTATCCTGACTTAATTACTGCGGAAAGTCCGACTCAGCGCGTGGGAGAACAGCCTGCTACTCAATTTTTTAGCGTCAAGCACAATATTCCTCTCTACAGTTTGGAAAATGCTTTTAATTTTGAGGAATTTGCTAAATGGCAGGAACGTTGGCAAAGGGTAGCAGGAGATAATCAACAATTAACTGCTGAATATGTTTGCGAATTGAAAATAGACGGTTCTGCTTTAGCGTTAACCTATGAAAATGGAGTTTTAGTCCGTGGTGCGACACGGGGAGACGGCATAACCGGAGAGGAAATTACTCAAAATGTCAAGACTATTCGCTCGATTCCTCTGAAGCTCAATTTAGATAATCCGCCGCCTGTTCTGGAAGTGCGGGGAGAGGCATTTTTGTCTTTAGCTGTGTTTGAGCAAATTAATCGGGAACGAGAAAAAGTAGGGGAACAATTGTTTGCTAATCCTCGCAATGCTGCGGCGGGTACCCTGCGACAGTTGGATTCTAAAATTGTGGATAAGCGACGGTTGGATTTCTTTGCTTATACTCTGCATTTAGATGAGGGTAACGAGGAGAAAACACAGTGGGATTCGTTGGAATTGTTGCGCCGAAGGGGGTTTAAGGTGAATCCCAATCGCAAAATTTGCTATGCTTTGGAGGAGGTTCGCGAGTATTACGAATATTGGGATACTGAGCGGCGAAATTTGCCTTACATGACGGATGGGGTTGTTGTTAAGATTAATTCGGTTTTGTTACAAAAACAATTGGGTTTTACTCAGAGGTTTCCGCGTTGGGCGATCGCACTTAAGTATCCCGCTGCCGAAGTCCCTACAATTGTGGAAGCTGTCACCGTGCAAGTAGGGAGAACCGGGGCTCTGACGCCTGTAGCGGAACTGAAACCTGTGCAGTTGGCTGGAACGACGGTTTCGCGGGCTTCTCTTCACAACAGCGATCGACTTTCCGACCTAAATCTCCATATTGGCGATACTGTAATTGTCAGAAAAGCTGGGGAAATTATACCAGAAGTTGTGCGAGTTTTGCCGGAACTTCGCCCCCAAAATGCTCAACTTTTCCAAATGCCTAGTTGCTGTCCCGAATGCGAACAGCCTGTGGTTCGGGAAAAGGGGGAGGCCGTTACTCGCTGCATCAATACATCTTGTCCAGCAATTTTGAGGGGTTCACTGATTCATTTTTGCAGCCGGGATGCTCTCGATATTAACGGGGTTGGGGAAAAGTTGGTGCAGCAAATGGTTGATAGCAATCTGGTGCATTCTGCGGCGGATTTGTACGATTTGACTGCGGAAAGATTGATGAGTTTGGAACGCATGGGTAAGAAGTTAGCAGAAAAGTTGGTAAGTGCGATCGCCCAATCTAAAAATCAACCTTGGTCGCGCGTACTTTACGGCTTGGGTATCCGCCACGTCGGCACAGTCAACGCTCAATTGCTGACAGAAAGGTTTGCCAATGTGGAAGAGTTAGCAGCCGTATCGGCGGCCTCGATTGAGGGGGTTTACGGCATCGGGTCGGAAATTGCTCAAGCTGTTTATCAGTGGTTTCGAGTGCCGGCAAATCAAAGTTTAATTGCACGGTTGAAAACTGCTGGCTTGCAATTGCACTCAGAAGTGAAAAGTTCCAATGTAGCCAGCACAAATTTACAACTTGCAGGCAAAACCTTTGTGCTTACAGGAACTTTGCCTACTTTGAAGCGAGATGAAGCTAAAGATTTGATTCAAAAAGCTGGAGGTAAAGTAACAAGTTCTGTGAGTGCTAAAACAGATTATGTGGTTGTGGGAGAAGATGCGGGTTCTAAGTTAGAAAAGGCTCAATCTTTGGGGGTAGAACTACTTTCGGAAGCTGAGTTATTAGAACTGCTATCGAAACCCTAAATGATTGGTGAAAGTCAATATATCTCTCTTTTTTCTTTATCTACGCCCTCTGCGCCGTCTGCGATTCGTAAAAAAGCTGATTCACTTGAGCCGTTTTCCGAGAACATCGCCAACCATTCTATTTCCCTAGGTGCAAAATAGCCGATCGCGAATTGGGCAATACCTCAAAAGGCATAGAAATCGCGTTAGCGAAGCCCGCCCCTACGGGGGCTACGCCAACGAAGAGGATCGCACTTGGTGAATATACATAGGGTTTGCTGAATAATCGATCGCAAACTAAGAACAGAAGCGATCGATATATTCAAACTCAACTAAAGATAGGTT
>NZ_JAUBPU010000031.1:0-64963 GCF_036700885.1 Microcoleus sp. S13_B4 | reverse complement strand
ATTAATAATTAAATGGGGTCGCAAAATCAAAAATAAGGGTAATGCTTGTATCACAGTTTAAATGTGCAACAGCTTAATGCGATTAAGTTTACTAATCAAGGAAGCGTCACCTTACGAGTAAGATCAGAACAGAGCGACCAAACGTCCTGTCGCCTATGTTTTGAAATTGAGGATACTGGAGTGGGAATTGCTCCAACAGAAGTTGAGAGCTTATTTAAGGCGTTCGTGCAAGCTGAAGCTGGGAATAAATTGAATCAAGGTACTGGTCTAGGTCTAGCTATCAGCCAAAGATTTGTCCAACTCATGGGTAGTCAGATTCGGGTTCAAAGCACATTGAATCAGGGCAGCATTTTTTACTTTGAACTTGGGGTAAACTTACCTCAAGCAGTCTGCCTTGCCTCAGAATTGCCTAAACAAAGAGTGATTGGTATAGCTCCAGGACAACCAACTTACCGCATCCTTGTTGTTGAAGATGTAGAGGAAAATCGCCGCTTATTGGTCAAACTCCTTACCTCAGTCGGTTTTGAGGTGCGCCAAGCAACACAGGGAGTTGAAGCACTATCCCTGTGGGAAAGTTGGTCCCCACACCTGATTTGGATGGATCTACGAATGCCGATTATGGATGGCTACACAGCTATTAAACGCATTAGAGAACATCCTCATGGACAAGAGACTGTCATTATTGTTTTAACTGCCAGTGCTTTTGAAGACGAGCGAGAGAAAGCTCTTATGGCTGGTTGTGACGACTTTATGAGCAAGCCATTTCAGGAAAGGCTCGTCTTTGACAAACTCGCTCAACACTTGGGAGTAGAGTACATCTACACAGTTGTAGGAAAAGATTCCCCCAAACTATTTGTTGATTCTTTATCTCCCGAAGATCTAGCCGTGATGTCATCTCAGTGGTTAGAACAAATGTATCAAGCTGCCTACTATGTTGATCCTGAAGTCATGAACGAGCTAATCAAGCAAATTCCCGGATCTAAATCCACCCTTTCCCGTTCGCTAATTGATTGTATCAATAACTTTAAGTATGACCAAATTATAGAGTTAATTCGACCTCTGCTCCCGAATCCACTTTAGTGATCGAGTTTAAGGACAAAGAAGCTATAGTGCTCTAAGGAGTGGCTATATCTCCAATAAACCTCTCCCATAATTACCTCTCTTTACCAGCTTGGTTTGCTGCGGGTACATTAAAGGCTCCGCAGTCATAAACCAACGCTTAAATATGGGTTTCAACGGTTCATCAATACAGCATATTCCATGTAGATGTAGATTGGGAGAAACCGGGTTTCGAGCAACAGAATCAGTAATGATGCGAGAACTGTAAAGAAACGTGATTTCTGGGGTGTACTTCATAAACTTGGAATACGCGGTAAAACTTGCCGACAAATAACAGCGGAGAAACAATCGACAAACTGATGATTTTTTCCAGCATAGGCGGATACTCCAACAAGTTGAAGTAACCCGCTTTAATCTGATCTAGCTGTCGTTTCTGAAAGTCGGTGATTTCTGGCACCTCGTCTTGCCATTCTCTAAAAAATTGGTCGTCTGTGACAAGTTGCAGGTCAAAAAGCGTTTTTAATTCTTCTAATGTGACATTTTTAGCTTGAATTTTTTGAACCCTAATTTGAATTTACTAATTCCCGATTTTTTGCAAATTTAGAACAAATCCCGGCAAAACATTTTCTCCTGAAATGGTGAGAGGAGATGTTAAGACTTCCACTTTTTGACCGAGGCGATAAATTTCAACTTCCCGTTTTTTGTGGTTAATCAACCAACCCAAACGGCAGCCATTTTGCATATATTCTTGCATTTTTTCCTGGGTCTTTGTCAATCTGTCACTCGGAGAAAGAAACTCGATTACAAAATCAGGACACAAGGGGATAAAATTGTCTTTTTGTTCAGGTGTCAAAGCTTCCCAGCGGGCTTTTTCTACCCACGAGACATCAGGAGAGCGATCGGCTTTATTGGGCAGAGTAAACCCTGTGGAGGAATCAAACACTTCTCCTAGTTCAGTTCGCTCGTTCCACGTCCAGATTTGAGCATTCGCTGTTGAGTTGCTTTTTCCCGTTTCTCCTCCGGTTGGGGGCATGACAATTAATTCTCCGTTGGCATTCCGTTCTAGTTTTAATTCCGGGTTTTCTTCACACAGTTGATAAAACTGTTCTGAAGTTAGTTTGATAATGGAATTGAGGTTTAAGGTGATAGCAGTCATTGTTATTTACCTGCTGTTTTTAGGAATTTGATTAAGAATTAAAAATGGGATTAGTCATTTTTAATTCTTAATTTTTAACTTCTAATTCTACTGCAATTGTTTGATTCTGTTGAGCGCGTCTTGATAGGCGCTGGTTCTGCCGCCTTGCTTGTAAAGTTCTGCTGCTTTTTGAAAGTCGGCAATTGCTTTCGGTTGGTCTTTGTTGTCCAGGTAAGCTAAAGCTCGGTTATAGTAAGCGTCCGCAAAACCGGGATTGGCTTCGATCGCGCTCGTGTATGCTTGAATAGCGCTGGGCGCGCGGGTTGAATCGATGCTGGTGCTGGTGAGGAGAGTGCGGGCATTGCCGATGTTGAAGTACAATTCGGGAGTGTAATTGGGCTTAAAAGCGAGTGCTTTGTTGAAATCGGCGATCGCGTCCCAAGGATTGTTTTGATCTAACAGCGAAAGTCCTCGAAAATAATAAGCTTGGGCGTCTTGAGGATTAATGGTGGATACGGGGCCTTGAGTTGCGGGAGTATTGTCTACTTTCAACTCGGATTTGTTGATTCCCGCCGCCAGCAGCTTCGCGATAAATGTATTGATTGGAACTGCTGCGTTAAATCCGGTTTTAATCGGGGCGACTTCGCCGGAACTCGTTTGCGCGAAACCGAATTCCCCTTGTCCGTGTAAACCGATGACTCGGCCTTCGGAGTCAAAAACTGGACCGCCACTCATGCCACTCCAAGTTACGGCTTGATACCGCAAGGTGTAACCTTCCGGGCGGTTGCCGGGGCGGCTGGTAACGAGTCCGGGAGAGAGTTCGGGTTCTCGTTCCGCGCCGAAAAGTCCGCCGGTAGCGGGATAGCCATAAACGAAGATTTGAGTGCCAATGACGGCTTGATCGGAATCTGCGATCGTGGCTACTGGATATTCTTCGGGGCTTTCAAATTTGACTACGGCTAAATCTGGGTCAGTTTCGGCGGTTTGCAAACGGGTGACTGCCGTTGCTTGATAGTTTTTGCCGATCGACGTGCGAACGGTGTATTTCACGTCTGCTTTTTCTACGACGTGATTGACTGTTAAAACTGTGTAAGTTTTGCCTTTTTTGGCAATAATTACCCCAGAACCGTCTCCTATGGAACTGTTAATTTGTACTGTCAGCGGCCCGGCAATGCTGGCGACTTCTTGGGGGGTTTTGGCGATCGCGGCTTGGCTGATGACTATGGTTAAGGCTGCGGTAGTTCCTGCTAGCAGGGTGGTTAAGGTGTCGTAACGAGAAAAATTTATATTCATGGCTATTGCTAATTTGTAGTTGGGTAGCGGGATTTGCGGGAGAAAGGGCGATCGGCGATTTGTGCTTTTTTGTGTTTAGTTTTCTTACTGGCTTGACGCAAAGGATCTAGGCTTTGTTCTTTAGTGATAATTTTACTCGCTTTTTTGTTCCGCGATTCGCTATTTCAAGGTAGGGTGAGTACGCCGCAGCTTACTTAATCTCAATGAATGCGGCCCAACTTACTTATTAAAACTAAACAATACATGACTCGAACTCGGTGCTTAATTCTTCCTTAGTCATCGTTCCCCGTGCGACTTGCATGACTAAATCATATGCTCGATCGTCCGTTAAATTCAGAGTGCAACCATTTAAACGCAAAAATGTATCTGTCACCGCAAAAGCCGTTCGTTTATTGCCGTCAATAAAGGGATGATTCATCGCTATGTGATAGAGAGAGGCGGCAGCTTATTCGCTAATTGTTGGATGCAAAAATTGGCCTCCAAAAGTTGCTTGCGGTTGAGCCAAAGCCGACTTTAAAAAGCCTTCGTCTCTGACGCCTAGAGTGCCGCCAAATATCTCTATCTGTCTGGCGTGGATACTTAAAACCATACTTTTGCTGACAAAATTAGGTGTTGGCAAGGCGACGGTAAACCTCCTTTCTTTCGCGTTCTGAATCTAGATATGCCTGCCATGCTTTGGCTTCTAGTTTTTTTTTTCTTGTTCAGTTTTTAAGGAACGGACAAATTCAAGCACTTTCAGCAGCACGGGTTCTGGTACTTGGTCTAGTTCTTGAAGAAGTTGGTCTTTTGCGGTCACGTTTCTTTCCTCCTAATGATCGTAGAACTATTTTACAACCTCGCTTGTGTCCATTGGACGATCGCCTCAGTCAATCCGTCTAACGTGTATTCTTTGGCTTCTACGTCTAACTTACCCAATAAATTATGGCAGCTTTTGGAAGTTTCAGGGCCGATGGATGCGATACAAACGCTTTCCAACCAATCCTTAGAGAAGGATAATTCAGGGGTTTTTTCTAGGAGGTTACAAAAGTTATGGACGGTTTTGGAACTGGCAAATGTTATGATATTTATAGCTTGATTTTGTAGTGCGGATAGGGCGATTGGGTCGATAGTTTCGGGACAGCAAGATTGGTAAGCTGGTACTTCTATTACTTGCGCTCCTTTGGCGGTAAATTCTTTAACTAAAACTTCTCTGCCGCCGCTTTCTACTCTGGGAAATAGAATCTTGCAGTTTTGCAAGTTGTCGGGGAAGTTCTCGACTAGAGAATCGGCGACAAAGTTGGGGGGAATAAAGTCGGGTTGTAGAGAGTGCGATCGCAAACTTTCTGCTGTTTTTTTCCCGACTACTGCAATTTTAATACCAAACAAACTCCGGGCGTCTTTGCCTTTTGCTTGTAATCGTTGAAAAAAGCAGTCTACAGCGTTGTGGGAAGTGAGAATTAACCAGTGAAAGCTTGACAATTGTGCGATCGCACTGTCTAATGGTTCCCAAGTGGACGGCGGCCCAATTACCAAGGCGGGCATTTCGATAACGCGGGCTCCTTGTTGCTGGAGTCGATCGCTAAATTCAGCAGACTGAGAAACTGATCGCGTGACTAAAATGGTTTTTCCTGCTAGCGGCAATTGGCTGTTATTAGTGGTGACAGGTGTATCGATCATATTTGTGTTTTCTGGCTGGATTAAATATTCGCGCAATCTAACTACTTCCCCAATTACGATCACGCAAGGCGATAGAGATTGACCTGCTGTTTGCTGTACAATGTTGCAGAGAGTGCCGAGCCAAATTTGCTGTTCGGGGCGGCCACAATCTCGGATAATGGCGATCGGAGTTTCGGGCGATCGTCCGTGCTTTTGTAATTGCCAAATGATCTCGCTTAAATTGCGCCCTCCCATCAATATTACCAAAGTTTCTATCTGCACTAAAGCTTCCCATTCAAGAGCATCCGGTTCGTGGGCGCTCATCACTGCAAAACAGCGACTCATTACAGGATCGGTGAGGGGAATTCCTGCTAGTAAAGGTGCGGCTAATGCTGATGAGATTCCGGGTATTACTTCAAACTCGCAGCCCGCTGTAATTAATGCTTGAATTTCCGAACTAGAGCGACCAAAAATAAATGGATCGCCGCTTTTTAAGCGTACTACTTGTTGGTCTAAATTGCAATGTTCTACCAGCAAACGGTTAATTTCTTGCTGCTGGGTGGAAGGTTTGCCGCCGCGTTTCCCGACTTCGATTTTCCGACAAGTTGCTGGGATTAATTCGAGTTGCGGGATGTCGATGAGAGCATCGTAGATTAAGACTTCGGCTTGGCATAGCAGTTTGTGCGATCGCACTGTCATCAAGTTACAATCTCCGGGCCCCGCACCGACTAAATAAACTTTCCCTTTTTGGTTTTTCACAATTCCTCCTCGATAGTATAGTTTTATGAATATTGCTAGCCTATAGTAAGGTACGCATGGTGCACCCTACACTATAGTAAGGCGCGCCGAGGCGCACCCTACGGTATACTCAGCAGTTTGATTGTATAATAAAAGCTATTTATGCAGATTATCATCATCACGGCCGCCGATGCAAATTACTTTGAATTGGTGCGAGGCACTATTTTATCGGTGCGGGAAAAACCAGAGGGTGAAAATGTGGCGATCGGCTTTTTCGATCTCGGCTGCACTCCCCAACAGTTGCAGTGGCTGGAAACACAAGTTAATATCATTAAAAAGCCCGATTGGGACTTTGACTTTCCTGGCAGAAATGAAGCTCCCGAACATTTAAAAGGATTGTTAGTTAGACCTTATTTGCGAAAATACTTTCCCAATTTTGATATATACCTCTGGATTGATGCGGATGCTTGGGTGCAAGACTGGAGAGCAATTAATTTGTTGGTTGAAGGAGCATCGCGCCGGGGACTGGCAATTATTCCCGAAGTTCACAGGGCGAGCTTGCAGCAGTACGGGCAACTTCCTCAGTTTTGGCAGTGGGTTTATCAACAATATGAAGCTAACTTTGGTGAAGAAATCGCTAATAAATTCTACAGTTATCCGATATTAAATGCCGGAGTTTTCGCCCTCCGAAAAGATGCTCTGCACTGGGAAATATGGGCTGAGAAACTCAATCAAGGATTGCAAAGATCCGGCTGTGTCATGACCGATCAATTTGCCCTCAACCTCGCTGTTTACAGTGGCGAATTGTTCAATCTGACTGAAATGCTCCCAGCTTGGTGCAATTGGATATTCAACGGTTTTCCGGTTTGGGACAAGCAGCGAGGCTGTTTTGTGGAGCCGTACTTGCCGCAGGAGGCGATCGGCATTTTGCATTTAGCTGGCCGCCAGCAGTTTGACCGAGTACAATTGATGGCAACTGACGGCGATATACTGGAAATTAGCGTCCGTTATCAACCTAAAAAACAGGAAGCAATACAAATAATTCAAAAACTAAAAATGACTTACCAACAACCTGAACTTAGCCAAAATAATTTATTACAACCAGGAGATTATGTTTCCCCTGGGCTCCAAATAATTATACCTGACTCCTATTTCCCTAATATGATTATTGCCGCCCCAAATGCGAGTAACTGGCCTTATTTGCGCCGGGAAATTCCGCATAATTGGTATGCAGACAAGCGCTATCCATTCATCGGCTTTTTGAATCGCGACGAAGCACATATTCTTTACAATACAGCCCTGCAATTCAAAGGTAAAAAAGCCTTAGAAATAGGCTGCTGGCTAGGGTGGTCTGCCTGTCACTTAGCCCTCGCAGGAGTTGAGTTAGATGTCGTCGATCCGCTGTTAGAAAGAGAAGATATCAGACAAAGCGTAATCGATTCAATTCAAGGTGCTCTAAATGCGTCGGGCGTTCAAACATCAGTCGAGCTAATACCCGGCTATAGCCCCCAAAGAGTAGAAGAATTTTCCGCTCAATTCAACCGCAAATGGTCGTTAATTTTTATTGACGGAGAACACGGAGGTGATGGGCCGTTAAATGATGCCATTGCGTGTGAAAAATTGGCTGAGGAAGATGCAATAATTTTATTTCACGATTTAACCGCTCCCGATGTTGGTAAAGGTTTAGATTACTTGAAGCAAAGGGGATGGCAAACAGTAGTATATCAAACAATGCAAATTATGGGGGCTGCTTGGCGGGGCAATGTCGAGCCAGTAAAACATCAACCAGATCCCAAGATTTCCTGGCAGTTGCCAGCACATTTACACGGCTACAATATTAGCAGTTTAGAGGCAATTAATTCTCAAAAAGCCAGCCAAACCAATCAAAACCAACAGTCATCTTATACAAGAGATTTTTACCAATTAATCGGAGAAGGAACTCGCACTTCGGCTAGAGAAATTATTCCCCTGCTATTAGACTTGCTGCAACCCATTTTACCTAAAAGTGTGGTAGATGTGGGCTGCGGTACGGGAAGTTGGTTAGCTGCGTTTCACCAGTTGGGAATTGCTGATTGTTTGGGAATAGATGGCGATTATGTCGATCGCACTATTTTGCAAATTCCTTTAAATCAGTTCCAATCCGCCGATTTAAAGCAACCGCTGCAAATAAACAGAAAGTTTGACTTAGCAATTTCTCTAGAAGTTGCCGAACATTTGCCGACTACCTGTGCCGAAAACTTTGTTAATTCTCTCACTCAACTAGCACCGGTGATTCTTTTTTCTGCTGCGATACCATTTCAAGGAGGCGTCGAACACGTTAACGAACAGTGGCCACAATATTGGGTGTATTACTTTCAGAAAAACGGCTATGCAGTTATTGACTGCTTGAGAAAAAAAATATGGAACAATGACAAAGTAGAGCCTTGGTACGCTCAGAATATCGTGATTTTTGTTAAACAAGAATACTTGTCGAGATATCCGAGGTTAGTAAATGAATATCAAAATACCGATCTGAATCAATTAGCCATCGTCCATCCCAAAATTTATTTTTACAGCTTGCAAGCTGCTAGAAATTCGGCACATAATTTACAATCAGAAAGTGTCAAACAAGTTTCAGCCTCGCCACAATTGGCAGATCGACCTTTGGTATCTGTGATTATTCCCTGCTACAATCAATCTCATTTTTTGGTGGAAGCAGTAACTAGCGTCATTAACCAAACTTACAAAAATTGGGAAATTATCATTGTCAATGATGGCAGCTTAGATACTACTAGCACAGCAGCCAAAAATTTGATAGCAGCAAATCCCCAGCATCAAATTAGGCTAATAGAACAAGCTAATCAAGGGATATCAATGGCTAGAAATACTGGCATATCGGCAGCAAACGGCGAATACATAATGCCCTTAGATGCCGATGATATTTTAGCTCCAAATGCCTTGATTTGTCTTTTAGAAATATGTCTAAAATCCAAAGTACCTTGCATAGCATTTGGTTCTTATCAACTTTTTGGTGGCAATAAAAATCACACAATACCCAGTTATGATTTATATTCACCAAACAAGATCAAACAATCTAATATGATTTGCACGTCTTCATTGTATCACAAATCAGTTTGGAATTTGGTCAAGGGTTACAAAGCAGAGATGAAAGAAGGTTATGAGGATTGGGAATTTTGGGTTAATTGTCACAAACATAGCATTCCTTTTTTGGGAACGAGAGAAATAGTTCTTAATTATCGCCAGAATCATGGTTCTAGGAATGAAAATGCTCAAAGTTACTATGATAAATTGGTAGCACAAATTGTTTCTTACAATCCAGAACTATACGATATTGAAAGTGTAAACAGTGCTAACAAACTATTGAAATTAATCGCAAATTAATCTTTTTTATAATGACTAAAGTCTTTTCTAAGAACAATTTTCCAAAAGTTTGTAGTCAGCACTTTAGTGTTATCTACATATCGGCAATCACCTCCAAAAAACGCTTAACCTGTTTTTCCCAAGTCCAATCGAGCATAAATTTAGCCGCAGCTAAACCGCGACGTTTTGATTCTTCGCGATTAGTATAAACTTGTTCCAAAGCCTCAACAACTTCTGCAACCTCAGACTCTCCCCAACCTTCTACACCGGGAAAAAGAGCAGTAGGTTTAACTCGTCCTTGACTCCATAAAGGATAGCAAATGTGGCTGTAAATTAAGTCTAAATGACCAGTATTTGCTGATAAAATAGTTGGAATTCCGCAGGCCATACTTTCCATGGCGACTAAATTAGTACCGCCTTCGCAGCGGTTGGTAAAAACAGCGCAGTCGGCTTCTCGCAAAATTTGTCCGGCGAGGTGATTGGGAATTAAGCCGATATCTATAAAAGAGTCAATCGGCAAACCGTTAGCCACTAACCATTGGGAAATTGCTAAACTTCCGTCGCGGTTGATATTGGGAAGTCCCGCAACGTTTCCGGTTTGTTCGATTCCTAACATATACTGAGGCCAAAAATTGTGCCATGTTGTTAGTAACAAAGCCTCTGGATGTTTGGCGCGAAATCGTTTGAAAGCGGCAATTACAATATCTTGACCTTTGCGATATTCCAGTTTGCCGCCGGAGAAAATGACGAAGCGATCGCCAAATAGATTAGATTTGGGTGCCGGATGGAAAATTGTTGGGTCAATTCCTTGATTTACCATCGCCACATTAGTCAAGCCGTGGCTTCTCAAAACATCGGCATTCCAGTTGGAACCGGCGACAATCACGCTATATTTTTTGGCTGTTTCTAGTGCTTCTGCTGTGATTAGTGTGTCTTCAAAAAATATGACTCCTATTTGACAACCGCTGGTAATTTGATTGTCAACCCCAGACGATGCTAAATTATTCCCCAAAGCGTAAAGTACGGGAAAATTACAACTGATTTGTTTGTCGGAATTTGCTGCTACTAATTCCTGAAAACTTTTTTGCTTTTCTATTACAGGTAATAACAGCGATTTATGCAGCGGATTGAGCGATTCTGAGGTGATTGAGGGCGGTGCTAAAAGTGCAACTTCCCAGGCGGGATTTTGCAGCAGTTGTAGTGCTAAATTCATGCCGTAAATTCCCCAGCCACTGGTGATGCTGACCGGCCAACTAATGCCGATTCCTGTAATTTGGGGGGGTATTTGTGGGGGGGAGTTTCGAGGCGGATCATAAGAATCTGTGTTACCAGGCTGAGCCTGGGAACGAGTAGAGATTAAGTGTTCTAAGGCTGCTTTTATACGATCGCACACTCCATCCCAATCACCGGCTTTTTGCTGCCTAAACAACCGCGCAGTGGGATACCAAGGGCTATCTTCGCGATCGAGCATCCAGCGCCAATCGGGTACAAAGGACAGCAAAATCCAGACCGGTTTGCCTAAAGCACCCGCTAAATGCGCCACAGCAGTGTCTACGCAAATTACTAAATCGAGTTGCGAAATAATGGCTGCGGTGTCAGCAAAATCGACGCAATGTTCGCTCAAATCTTCAATTTGCTGTTGATTTAATAAAGTAATATCGCCCGCTGACAAATCTTTCTGAAGACTGTAAAAACTCACTCCCGGAACATCTACAAATTTCACAAAATCGCTCAATTTACACGATCGCCGATGATTGTGGCGGTGCAGCGCCCCGCCCGCCCACACAATACCTACTTTTAGTTTATTGTTCGGCTCTAGGGAATATTTAAAATCCTGTGGCGGAGCTAAATAAGGAATATTCGCTGGTATATTTTCCAAAGTTGTTCCCAGAATTCGCGGCAAACTTAGCAGCGGGGCTTGCACTTGAAAATCTACCAAATCGCTCGGTCTGACTCCTACTCGATCGACTCCTGCAATTCCTTCAAATAAACGCTTCAGCAAGACATGACAAGCAACAATAACTTTGCCACCTTTTTGCTTGACTAAAGGTGCGTAGCGGATAAATTGTATCGTATCGCCAAAACCTTGTTCAGGGTGCAATAAAATTGTTTTTCCCTGCAAATCAGAGCCGTCCCAAAGTGGTTGATCAAAAGAGCGCTGATCCAATTGTTGAGTTTCCCAGCGCGATTCGTACTCTGCAAAACCAGCATCAAAATTCCCAGTTAAGAGTAAAGCTAAGGCTAGTCTCAAGCGCCAATTTGGCGAGTTGGGACGTAGTTGAATTGCTTTATTGTAGAAGTCGATCGCCTCTACGACTTGTCCCTGCTCTTCGAGGGCAGAACCCAAATATAAGTTAGTTTCAGGCTGGTTGGGATTGATTTTTAGCGATTTTTGGTAGTGAGCAATAGCCTCGGCTATTTGCCCGTTTTCCTGTTTGATATCACCTAAACAACTGTGGGCTTCGGCGTGGCTGGGTGAGGCAGCAATTACTTGTTCGTAACGAGCGGCAGCGTCTGCTTTTTTACCTTGTTTTTGTAAAGCAGTGGCTATGTGAAATTGTACCTGTGCGGGCGATAAGGAAAATCGAGGCGAAGCCTGGGGATATCCGTTACCAGGGACAGCCTGGGAACGAGTAGAAATTAGGTGTTTTAACGCTGTTTTTACGCGAGAGAACACTCCCACCCAATCACCCGGTGTTTGCTGCCGAAACAGCCGCGCCGTCGGATACCAAGGGCTGTCCTCGCGTTCCAACATCCACCGCCAATCCGGCATAAAACACAGCAAAATCCATACGGGTTTACCCAAGGCACCGGCTAAGTGCGCGACAGCAGTATCAACAGAAATTACTAAATCTAGTTGCGATATCACCGCCGCAGTATCGGCAAAATCGTTCAAATTGTCGCTCAAATCTATCACGGGAATTTGAGTTAACAAACTACGATTGTCAGGCGACATTTCTTTCTGAAGACTGTAAAAAGTTACACCGCGAATATCTAACAATGTCAGGAAATAGCTTAAATCGCTCGATCGCTGAAAATCCTTCAAATGTTCCGCACTTCCCGCCCACGCAATTCCAATTTTGAAATTGCAATCGAAATTTAGGGAAAACTGCCAATTCGGCGGCGCATCTAAATAAGGAACATTTGCCGGTATATTTTCTAAATTTGTTCCCAGAATATACGGTAAACTCATCAGCGGTGCTTGCACTTGGAAATCGGGCAATTCATCCATCCTAACCGCCACTTGTTGGATGCCAGGAATCTGCTTAAATAAACGCTTCAGTTCTTGATAGCAAGAAATGATTACTTTGCCGCCTTTTTGCTGTACAATTGCCGCGTATCGCACAAATTGAATGGCATCGCCCAAACCTTGTTCGGATCGGAGTAAAATAGTTTGTCCGTTCAAATCGGAACCGTCCCAAACTGGTTGGTCAAAATTCAACCGTGGTATTTTTTTCGCCTGTTCTGTTTGCCAGCGCCACTCGTACTCTGCTAAACCGCGTGGCAATTCTCCAGTCAACAGCAAGACTAAGCTTAAATTGAAGTGAGCTTTAACACATTCTGCATCAATTTCGAGAACCTTATTGTAACAAAAAGTTGCTCTATTTACCTCTCCTAATTGTTCCTTTGCACTTCCTAAATTAGTGAGTGCTTCTATATAATTCGGATTCAAAGATATTGCTCGTTCCAAGCTACAAATTGCCTGTTCTATTTTGCCAGCCCCCAAGCATAACGTTCCGAGGTGATAGTGTCCTTTAGGATTGTTCGGTTCTGCTTCAATTGCACGCTCGTAAAGCCGTTCAGCCTCAGCTAGCTGACTTTTTGCTTGCATCGCCACACCCAAATTTACCAGCGCTGGCACGTAATTGGAATTGACAGAAAGTGCTTGATGAAAACACGCGATCGCAGTCGGCAACTCGCCCTGCTGCTGGAGTGCCGCGCCGAGATTATTGAGAGCTTTGACATAAATGGGATTCAGAGCGATCGCCTTTTGAAAACAAGATACAGCCGCCGCTATATTGCCTTGATATTGCAGCAAAATACCCAAGTTATTCTGCGCTTGAGCGCAGTTCGGATCGATTTCTATCGCGCGCTGATAATAGGTGGCAGCTTCGGCTAAATCCCCTGTTTGGTGCAGCGTCACTGCCAAATTAGTGGCGGCTTCTATCGAATTTGGCTGCAAAACTAAAGCATTTTTAAAATAAGCGATTGCCTCCGCCAATCTTCCTTGCGACTTGAGAATATTTCCCTGATTGAACTGTTTTTGATATAATTGAATATTGGTCTGAGTTTCTATTGGCGGTAGAGCTTCTTGATGCTGAAAAATTCTTTCTCTCAGCGCCAAAGCAGCTTCTTCTAAAACTCCTTCCCAATCTCCCGCTGTTGACTGGCGAAACAGGCGCGCCGTGGGATACCAAGGACTATCTTCGCGTTGCAACATCCACCGCCAATCCGGCACAAAACAGAGCAAAATCCACACGGGTTTACCCAAAGCACCAGCCAAGTGTGCCACACAAGTATCTACAGAAATTACTAAATCCAGAGCTGAGATTGCCGCCGCAGTATCGGCCAAGTCGTGCAAATTAGAGCTTAAATCGGTTACGGGCATTTGCTCTAACAAAGCGCGATCGTCTGCTGTCATTTCCTTTTGCAAACTGTAAAAATCTGCTCCGGGAATATCTAACAGTTTTGTCAACAAATTTAGGGGTAAAGATCGCACATTATTGTGGGAATTTTTAGGATTTCCTGACCAAACAATTCCCACTTTCAAATTAGGAGTTTGACTGAGAGTAAATTCCCAACCGGGCGGCGGAGCTAAATAAGGAACTTTGGCCGGTATAGTTTCTAAAGTTGTTCCCAGAAGGTGAGGCAAACTCATGAGTGGCGCACGCACTTGAAAATCCGGCGCATCCTCTGGATGAACTATTAACGCATCGATTCCCCAAACTTGTGCAAACAAGCGCTGCAATTGCGGCAAACACCAAACAATTACCCTACCGCCTTTTTGTTTGACTAAATCTGCGTAGCGGATAAACTGAATTCCATCGCCTAAACCCTGTTCCGGGCAAAGCAAAATAGTTTTTCCCTCCAAATCTTTACCATCCCAAAGTGGCTGAATAAAGTTGTGGTGCCGGAACTGTTTTTCTTTAACTAGGAGTCGCCATTCGTATTCGCAAAAACCGCGCTGGAAGTCTCCCGCCAGCAGCAACGCTAAACCTAAATTTAGGTGAGATTCGGGATTCCCGACATTGAATTTAACTGCTTGGCTGTAGCAGGTGACAGCATCTACAAATTGTCCGCGATCGTGCAAAGCACTTGCCAAACTGGTGAGGGGATTGATATAACTGGGTTTGAGTTCGATCGCCCGACGGTAACAATCGATCGCCTCTGCCATATTTCCCGCTTCCTCAAAAGCTTTGCCGAGATTGTTCAAAGCTTGTGGAAAGTCTGGTTTCAGGCTCAAAGCTTGCTGATAGCAGGCGATCGCATCTTCAATTTTGCCCTGTTTGTGCAGGACAATCCCCAGATTGCAGTGAGCCTGTGCACTGGCGGGCAATGCCTGAATCGCTTGCTGGCAAACAGCTAAAGCTAAATCCTCATCCAACTTATCTGGGCTAGACAGCGAAGTCCCGAAAGCGAGATCAGTTTCTGCCCAATCCGGTTGCAGCGCCAGAGCTCGATCGTAGTATGCGATCGCATCGGCAATTTTGCCCTGCCGCATCCAGGCGTATGCTAAATGGTGCAGGGCGTCCACATAATTTGGCTCGATTGCGATCGCCCGTTCGTAATTCGCGATCGCTTTCCCTTCCTCCCCTTGTTCCTCCAAAGCAATTCCCAAATTCAAATAAGCCACCGCGCAATTAGGATTGATTTGAATAGCTTGCTCGTAGCACCTTACAGCCTCCGCTACATCCCCTTGCTCTTCCCGCAACAGGCCCAAATTAATCAGCGCTTCCGCGCAATTCGGGTTCAAAGAAAGCGCCCGCTCATATTGTGCGATCGCCTCTTCAGTTTTCCCTGCTTCCGCCAGCGCGCTGCCCAAATTGCTCGCAGTTTCCGCCAAATTCCCGTCAATTGCTAGCGCTTGTCGGTAGTGCGCGATCGCCTCTGTTAGCTGGCCGGTTTGCTGTTTGACAACGCCTAAATTGCTGTGCGCGGCTGCGTAATTAGGATTGATCGCGATCGCTCGCTCATAACATTCGATCGCACCCCCAAAATCGACCTGCTGCTGCAAATCCACGCCCAACCGAAACTCTGCATCCGCCGCATCCGACGGCACAAATGCAGCAGCAACCGCGCCTAGAGCTCCCGCCACCCGATCGAAAACGTCCTCCCAGTCGCCCCGCTGATGCTGGCGAAACAGCCTTGCGCTTGGATACCAAGGACTATCTTCACGCTCCAGCAGCCACCGCCAATCCGGCGAAAACGCCAGCAAAATCCACACTGGTTTGCCCAAAGCGCCCGCCAAATGGGCGACAGCGGTATCGACACTAATGACTAAATCCAGTTTGGCGATCGCAGCAGCAGTATCGGCCAAATCGCCAAAATGCGGGCTCAAATCTACGATCGACGTTTGATTCAACAGCCCGCGATCGGGCTCGGAAACCTCTTTCTGCAAGCTATAAAAACTTACCCCCGAAACGTCCAAAAGTCGCAGAAACTGGCTTAAACTGCACGAACGCTGCTTGTTTTTGCGGTGTTTTGGATTCCCCGCCCAGACAAGGCCAACTTTCAAATTGCGATCGGGCAAAAGTGCAAATTCAGCACCCGCCGGCGGAGATAAATAAGCAGTATTTGCCGGTATTGTTTCCAGCTTTGTACCAAGAATATAGGGCAAACTCAACATCGGCGCTTGCACGTCAAATTCCGGCAGTGTCTCGCCTTTAACTATTAGCAAATCAATCCCGTCAACCGTTGCAAATAAACGGTGCAATTGCGGGTAACAGCCAACAATGACCCTACCGCCTTTATTTTTGACGATCGCAGCGTAGCGGATAAACTGAAGCGAATCGCCTAAACCTTGTTCGGCGTGCAGCAAAATAGTCTTTCCCTCCAAATCAGAACCGTCCCATAGCGGTCGATATTCTCTCGCCGGAACACTATTATCCGAACCCGCCAAAAAACAGGAATGACCAGTGTGAAATTTTTTAATTTGCCAGCGCCACTCGTATTCAGCGAGACCATTTTCCAAATCTCCCACCAACAGCAAAGCCAAGGATAAATTTAGGTGAGCGCTAGCGTGATTTGGACTTAAATGAATCGCTCGTCTGTAGCAGACGATCGCATCTTCTACTGCGCCTTTTTCCAGAAACGTCCTGCCTAAATTGTTGATAGCTTCCACAAAATCCGGCAGCAATTCTAGAGCTTTGTGATAATACTCCAGCGCCTCTTCTAAATTGTCCTGTTCTTGCAACACTGTTGCCAGATTGTTGTAAGCTTCCCAGCTATGCGGATGAATTTCCAGCGCTCGTCGGTACAGCTCGATCGCCCTTAAAAGTTCACCTTTTTCTTGCAGCGCCACCGCTAAATTAATCAGGGCGGGTACGAAATCTGGTTGAGCTACAAGAGCTTGCTCGTAATGTGCGATCGCCTCTTCCACTTGACCTTGTTCTTCAAAAATCTTTGCCAAGTTGTAAGCGGTTTGAGGAATATTTGGATCGATGGCTAAAGCTTCTCGGTAATGGGGGATAGCGGCTTCCAATTCTCCATTTTCTTGTTTGAGAAAACCAAAATTAATCCGCGCTTGAACGCAATTTGGCTCAAGAGATATAATCTGTTCGTAAAGGGAGATCGCCTCTTGCCGATCTCCTGTTTCCATTAAATGTTCTGCTTGCCGCAATAAATCCTCTAAAACAACTAAATTCTCGCCAGCCGTTCCGATAATCGCAATCGATGTCTCAATTCCCTGCGATTGCTTAGCTGCGGAGCGTTCTGCTAACCCTTCGTTCGCCATCACAAATATTTCTTTACTCTCTTTAACCACGCTTGCACCTGTCATTGTGAGAGCCACAAAATCGAGGTCAGGCTTATTATTACCAGTCATTGCAAGCGAAAGGGAGTCAAGCTGATCGTGGGCAGAATCCTCGGAATAACTAGCAGTATTAGCGATCGCAAATAAACTCAAAGCCGCCTGTACTTCCTCAAACAATTCTTGCCAACTTTCCGGCTGACTTTGGCGGAAAAGCCTCGCAGTTGGATACCAAGGATTATCTTGACGATCCAGCAGCCAGCGCCAGTCAGGAGCAAAAGAAAGCAGCACCCAAACCGGTTTTCCTAAAGCACCCGCTAAGTGCGCCACAGCCGTATCGACAGTAATGACTAAATCCAGTTGAGATATAGCCGAAGCGGTATCAGCAAAGTCGTTCAAATGCGGAGTTAAATCCGGCACTAAGTGTTGGTTCAACAAAGTGCGATCGCTCTCGGATAAGTTTTTTTGTAAACTATAAAAAGCGATTCCCGGAACATCCAAAAATCGAATAAAATCGCTCAAGCTGCAAGAACGCTGATTGTCTTTCCGGCGCTGCGGACTCCCCGCCCAAACAATCCCTACCTTCAATTTGGCATCAGAAGAGAGCGCAAATTTGCACTCAGCAGGCGGATATAAATAAGGAACATTTGCCGGTATTGTTTCCAGAGTTGTCCCCACAATTCGCGGCAAACTCATCAGAGGTGCGTGAACGTCAAATTCTGGCAAACCTTCCAGACTAACTGATAAATATTCAATACCAGGAACTGTCGCAAACAACCGCATCAGTTCTGGATAGCAAGCCACCATAACTTTAGCGCCTCGGCTGCGAAGAATCGGCGCGTAGCGAATAAACTGAATCGAATCGCCGAAGCCTTGCTCAACGTGCAGTAAAATAGTTTTCCCCTGCAAATCCGAACCATCCCAAACCGACTTTTTAAATTGTCTCGGTTGTACTTGCGGAGTGCGCCACCGCCACTCGTATTCAGCAAAACCGCGCTTAAAATCTCCGAACAATAGCAAACTTAAACCTAATTCCAGGTGGGCGGTGGCGTTCTCTGGCTGCAATTCCAAGGCTCGACTGTGACAAGAAAAAGCTTCTTGAAACTCTCCTAAATCGACCAAAGCGTGTCCGAGATTGTTAATAGCCTCCACGAAGTCTGGCTTTAAGTTTAATGCTTGTCGGTAGTGGGATATTGCTGCTTTTGCATTGCCTTGTTCGTGGAAAAATGCTCCTACATTGTTGTGAGCTTCGGGATTGTTGGGGTCGAGTTTTACCGCTTGCTGGTAGCAGTTAAAAGCTTCTGCTAATTTACCTTGCTGCTGCCAAACTGTTCCCAATCCCATCAAAGAATATGTTAAATTTGGATTGATTTTTAAAGCGTGCAGATAATAAACTATCGCCTCGTTTAATTGATTTTTATGTTTAAATAAATGTCCTAAATTGTGCGCTGTTTCGTGCAGATTGGGGTCGAGTCGTAGCGCTGTTTGATAATATAAAATTGCCGAGTCTATTTCGCCTAATTGCTGTTTTGCCCAGCCCAAATTATTGTAGGCGAGTGCGGAATTTGGCTGGATTTTGATGACTTGTTCGTAACTGGCGATCGCCCTTTGATACGCGCTTACATCCAGTAAAAGATTAGCCTTATTTAAATGTGCTTCAACAAAATCGCGGTTTTGGGCGATCGCCTGTTCATAAAAGTCGATCGCCTCTGCAATTTTTCCCTGCTGTCTCGCCGCTATTCCCAACAAACACAGCACGTTTGCTGATTCCGGCTGCACTTCTATTATTTGCCGATACAAATTCTCAGCTTCTAACAAACGGCCCGCTTGGTGATGTTCCCAAGCTAATTTCAAAGAGTCTTCGGCACCCAGTTTGCAGGCAGATTTCCGAATTTTTTTTTGAGAAGCCATAGTTGTCTTTGTTGTTTGGGAGTTCGCTAACGGGTAATTGCCAAATTGTTCTAATTTGTTAACTCTTCCTTCCTTCTTCCTTCTTCCTTCCCCCTTCCTTCTTCCTTCTTCCTGACATCCGTTACATCCGTTACATCCGTTACATAATCCGTTGCCGAACTTCCTTCTACCCCTTCTACCCCAACAAACAAGCTGCGGGAAAAATCAGATATTCTAAGAAAAACAACTTCCAGATAAACTGATAAAATGCAGCAATTTCTATTTTATCGTCCAAATCAACTTTCGCGCTCCAAAACCACATCAAACCCAAAGCCGCCAAATGAGAAACTGCCAGAAACACTAAATTAACATTAGACAATACTACTGCTCCCGCCAAAGTCGCGCCCAAATAACAAACCGTCAACACCCAGCGAGATAAATTAAAGACGGCAGGCTTGCCCAGCTCAATCGTAAACGTAGTAATATTGTATTGCTTGTCCCCTTCCATATCGGGGATATCTTTAAAAATGGCGATCGCAAACGTAAACACCACAACAAAAACCGTCAGCACCCAAACTTCCGCAGGAATGTCAAAAGACACACTATTCAAACTCCAGCCCGAAAAAGCGCTTTTCGCCCTTCCCAAACCCAACACCCAATTAAAGTGCCAAAATAACCCTAAATTTACGATCGCGCCCCGCACCGTAAAAATGCACAGCGCCGCCCAAAAAGGAAACCGTTTCAGCCGAATTGGAGGCAGAGAATAAGCAGTCCCGATCGCCAAACTAACGCCAACGGTAGCCAGCAAAAACGGGCCTTGTAAAACAGCAGTCAAAATTGCTATAATTCCCGTTGCAATTACAATTAATTCCCCGGTTTTCCGAGAAAAAGCTCCCGAGGCGATCGGCAAATAGGGCTTATTTATTTTATCAATTTCTACATCTTCTAACTGGTTCAATCCCACAATATAAATATTGCCGCAAATGCAAGCCAACCAGGCAAGAGCTAGGGGTCCAAATACAGGATTCACAAACAGCCTCGTACTTTGGGCGATCGCGTACAAAGCCATTACACTCAAGCTAGTACCCACAATTGTGTGCGGCCGAGAAAACTCCCAAAATGCCCTCACCCAGCTTTGCGGAGCCGAGCCATTTTTATCAATCCAAGACTTGCCAATCGAATCATTGCCCATAAATCTCACACCCACGCCAAACAAATAATATTCTGTAGGGTGCGTAATACGCACCTTACTCATCAACTCCAAACTCAAAACTTCTCTGATATATGCCTGTTATTTTACAGCACAAATCATTCCAAAACGAATCAACCCGCTCTGATATCCGCGACTCATCAATCCGAGAGCAAGTGCAGCTTGAATAGTCGTCCAACCGCTCGTTAGCAAACCCCAAATAGCGCTCGGAGTCAAAGCAGAATCGATCACCACATCCCAAAAAGGAGCAACAGCTTTTGACCAATCAGCGGTGCGAATACTTGTCAAAGGCAAACTGCGAACAATTTCCTCGTATTCCGGCAAAGAAATCACATAAGGCAAAGCATAAACCCGGTAAATTTCTGCCAATTGCCTTCTCTCTTCATCGGTTAATTCACCCGCCGTTTCTCCCACCGGGCGGTGGCACCAAGTTGCCAAAATCAAAGTTCCTCCCGGCTTGAGTACGCGGCAGCATTCCTGCAAAAACTTAATTTTGTCTGGCATATGTTCGCCACTTTCGAGCGACCAAACCAAGTCGAATGACTCGTCAGGAAAAGGCATATTCAAGGCATCGGCCACTAAAAAATTCACATTGCTTTGAGCATCGGCAATTTTAGCGCGTTCGGTCGCTCTGTTGGCCTGTACCGGACTCAGAGTAATCCCGGTCGCTGTAACGCTAGCGCCCGTTTTGTTTTGTTCGGGCGATTGGCTACGCTGTCGATCGACCATGCCATCCAACTTTAAATTATTTTGAGCGATCGAACTAAACTTTTCGGTCAAATAAAGCGTGCTGCCGCCGATCCCGCAACCGACATCAAGAATGCGGTAAGGTTGACACAGTGCCTTCTCTGACGGCACTCCAGCCCAAGCCAGCAGTTCTTCTATCAAATCTATCTGAGCCTGTCGGCGCTCTTTTTTCAAATTGCCATCCGGGCCGTAGTAACCGTGGTGCATATGTTCGCCCCACACCTGCTCCCACAAACCGCTAGAAGCGTCGTAAAGTTGCTGAATTTGCTGGTAAAGTGTTGATGTCATCGCCGGATTGCAAGTTATTAAAGGAATTCTACCGTTATTTTCCCGCTGTTGTCATAGAATTTGGCGATTGAGTTCGATCGGTCTCCGGTATTTGCCAGACAGAGATGTCCTGATTTCAAGCCCGACGATCGATTGGTGGCTTCCGTCTCAAACCTCAAATCTAAAATCGATTGGTGGCTTCCGTCTCAAACCTCAAATCTAAAATCGATTGGTGGCTTCCCTGTCAAACCTCAAATCTAAAATCGATTGGTGGCTTCCCTCTCAAATCTAAAATCTAAAATCTAAAATCTAAAATCGAATGACTGTCTCGCGAACCATTGCTTTGGGCTTTCTCGCTGTCATCCTCGTAGGTGCTCTATTACTGATGATGCCCTTTTCCACAATTGATGGAACTTGGAGCGATCCAATAACAGCACTGTTTACCTCTACTTCCTCTGTCTGCGTCACGGGCTTGTCGGTTGTGGATGTCGGAAAATATTACTCTTTTTGGGGGCAACTGTGCCTAGTTTTACTGGTGCAAATAGGAGGATTGGGCTATATGACAGCCACGACTTTCTTGCTGCTGTTATTGGGTCGCCGCTTTGGCTTGAAAGACAAAATTGCCCTGCAACAATCTCTCGACAAATCCGGGCTAGCCGGCGTAGTACAACTCGTGCAGTCAATTCTAGCAACAACGCTTTTGTTTGAATTAACAGGAGTGTTTTTGCTGATGACGGTTTTCGTCCCCCAATACGGATTTAAACAGGGTGTGTGGTCTGCTATATTTCACAGCGTTAATTCCTTTAACAACGCGGGTTTTAGCATCTATTCAGACAATTTGATCGGCTACATCAGTTCGCCTATGGTTAACTTCACAGTCACGGGTTTAATCATATTTGGGGGAATCGGCTATCAAGTAATTATGGAAATGTACCTGTGGCTGCGCGATCGTTTCAACAAAAGCCCTATCTGCACAGTTTTTTCCCTAAACTTCAAAGTTGTTACCACTACAACCGCTGTCCTTTTAATTTTAGGAACGCTAGCCTTTTTGGTGCTGGAATACGACAACCCAAACACTTTCGGCTCTCTAAATTTTCCTCAAAAGGTGATGGCAGCTTGGTTTCAATCTGTTACTCCCCGCACGGCCGGGTTCAATACAATTAGCATTGGCCAAATGACCGAAGCCTCGCTATTTCTGACTATCGCGCTGATGTTTATCGGCGCCAGTCCTGGCAGCACCGGAGGCGGAATCAAAACCACAACTTTTAGGATATTGTTTTGCTGTACCACAGCAGTTATCGAAGGCCAGGAAGATGTGGAGTGCTATCAGCGTCAAATCCCGCCAGCAATGATTCTGAAAACCATTAGCGTAGTCTTCGGTTCCCTGTTGGTCGCGTTCACATCTGCAATTTTAATCGAGCTGACGAATCCCCAAGTAGAATTTATTGCAGCGCTGTATGAAGCCGTTTCAGCTTTTGCCACGGTCGGTCTTTCCACAGGGATTACACCCACGCTTTCAGCGATCGGTAAGTTGATTTTGATTGCTACAATGTACATAGGTCGGGTGGGGATACTGCTGTTGGTGAGTGCTGCATTCGGCGACCCAAAACCCAGGTCTTTTAAGTATGCTGAGGAAAGTTTGTTAGTGGGATAAAAAAATCCTGCCTCGTTGCTGATAATCTAAACAATGGGTGACAACCCAAATCAACTTTTACTACTTACCCAAAAATCAAAAGGAGGCGGCGCTGTCTCTGCTAAAATTTAAACAGCAAGACGCTCAGCGCTGGATATTGAGTGAACCTGTCATCTTTGAATTTTTTTCGGACTTTGCGCGCCGAAAACAAGCAGTTTGCAGTTATTGGTTTGGGACGCTTTGGCAAAGCTGTGTGTTCTACTCTGCACGGCTTGGGTTACGAAGTCTTGGGAGTTGACACCGATGAAAAAAAAGTAGCTCAAGCTTTGAACGATCGCATTGCTGCTCACGTTGTGCAGTTAGATTCTACTGAGCCTAGCGCTCTTGCGGAAGCGGGTATATTTGAATTTGAAACAGTGATTGTGGCGATCGGCAATTACCTAGCAGAAAGCATTACCACCACCCTAAATCTTAAGGAAGGCGGGGTAAGTCACGTAATTGCCAAAGCTTCTTCGGAAACTCACTTAAAACTGTTGAAAAAAGTCGGGGCAGATCATGTAGTTTTTCCCGAACGAGAAATGGGCTGCTCTTTGGCCCGGGTTCTTACACAACCCAGCATTTTAGAACGCTTTGACCTCGACCCAGATCACAGCATCGTTGAGGTGCTCGTTCCTGAAAAATTTGACGGTAAAACCATCTCGGAATTGGAACTCCGGCGCAAGTATGGTTTGAACTTGCTAGCAGTGGGTCGCGCCGACAAGTTCGAGATTAATCCGCAGCCAAACGAACGCTTGAGAAAGGGCGACGCGATGGTAGTAGTTGGTTCTAATAAAGATATCAATCGCTTGCCAATTTAACAGCTCGCCATTTTATGCACATATAGCAACACTCCTGGACTCAGAAACCAGATTTCTTGTGTTCCGAGTGTCTAAGTCCTAAGCAATTCTTGCGGGATGTGTGAAAATTTCAGACCTGCACAAACCCGGTTTATCTTAGATAAACCGGGTTTCTCTGTCAATCTGTATGTTCTAATTTTTAACTGAAATATGTAAATTGAATTTCACCAGTTCTGGGGTTGGTTCCGTCTTTGCGACCCCTTCTAAGAACATAGCCAGACAAATAGCGAAAAATTTTAACAAAGTAGCAGCACTCGATCGCGCTCCCGCAAATCATAGGAGCGCTAGCCCTGAAAATTCAGCCGACTTTCAAGATATCTTGCAAATAAGCTTTGCCCAAAACCAGCACCGCCAAGACTAGAGCGAGTTCAACAGGCCAAGGACACACTGCCAGCAACCAAATTAACGAACACACTCCAATAATTGCAGCTATGGGAGCCGGAATTCCGTCTAGCGTTCTATTGTCAGTCCCGGCAGTTACCCACCCAGCAATCAAGCACACCGTCAACGGAATCAAGCAACTTGTGATCATGATTTTTACCCCATCAATTTGGTTTACATATGGCATCTGAGCATATTGTAACAATACATCCAAAATTGGGAAATGCACCATGAATTGCGATAAAATGTAAGATTGCATACTTAATAAGTAGGTAAGCGAAATTAAACTCAGCTATGTCACAGTATGTAAACAGGGCTGACTTAGCCACGCTTAGGGCCTTTGGATATTTTACAATCGTTTACATAATTGCGTTTGACAGCGCCTACTTACTTACGCTGGGATCATAATAGTTGGTAATTTTTAGCTTTGGCTATGTCTGAAGGCAGAATTAGGTTGGCATCAGGTAGAAGTTAGGGATTTTTCTTTCTACAGAAGTGCTTTTGCTTTCTACCTTGAGATGAATTGCGATGCGCCCATCTCTGCAAGTTATACTCAGGATTGCAGTCAGTTACTGTAGAGTGTGAATCAATGCTGGGCAAATTTTTTCGCAAACCAGAATTAGAAAACAGCGATCGCGTCCCTCCGGGTCAATACCTCGCCAACGGCTTTCCCGTGTTGACCTACGGGGATACACCCTCGGTTAGCATAGAGAGTTGGGAATTTAAAGTCTGGGGATTGGCAAAACCCCAAACTTTCACTTGGTCGGACTTCGAGGCAATGCCCCAAAGTAACTTTACTGCGGATTTTCACTGCGTCACTCGGTGGTCAAAACTCGACGTGCAGTGGACGGGAGTCAAAGTCACAGATTTTATGAACTACATAGCAGTCGATCCAAAAGCTCTCCACCTTCTAGAACACTGCTACGGTGGCTACACTACTAACATTGCGATCGCCGACTTCCTCCGAGAAGAAAACTTTTTCGCCCACACCGTCTTCGGCGAACCTCTATCCGCAGAGCACGGTGGCCCAATGCGGCTCGTAGTTCCCCACTTGTACGCTTGGAAAAGCGCTAAATGGATTAACGGCTTGGAGTTTACAGAAACTGAAGAACTCGGTTTTTGGGAACGCAACGGCTACCACCAGCGGGGCGAACCTTGGGCCGAGGAACGCTACAGCGGTCTGTTTTGATGCGGTCGATCGGCAGGAAAGACTGGCCCCGAGCTTCTATCTAGGGTATTTGTTGAGGGTCAATGCGCTCTTTTACCGCTTCAATCTGCAGAAATCGCATCTCGTCGATCGCATCTTTGGGATATCTCACCCCACGGGATCTATTTAATTCAACCAAAATACGTAGACCCAACGATCGCACTTTGTACGTAATTTACCCGATAGATAAACTACTTTAACTCTCCTACGCAAGCCCCAACAAACAAATATTCCCAGTTTCTGGTTAATATAAAACTCCTGTAACTGTCAGGAACACAGATGTTACCGTATTTATACTTAAGTGTTTGCTGTTGAGGATTTAGACTTGAGAATCTAATAAAAAATTAGCATAGGCCAGCTCCAAATCTGTGTGGCTGCTCTGCGCTCCTATGCCCGCTACTGCAAGGTTTCACTCCACAGTTCTTATAATTATTTAGTGGGTATTATTAGGAGCGATCGCCCGCCAGCAGATGTGATCGAGAGCATTTATGAAGGATATGTAAAGGCTTGATAAAGAATATGTCAAACTTTACCTAAAGTGCCCCAAATACAAACAAAGTATCGCATAATGAAATTATTAAGACCCTCGCACAAAAGGAACAGGTTATGAATACCAAACTCTTATCCGCCCTAACAGCTACCGCAGCCGCCACAGCTCTGTTTGGTGCAAGTGCTCCAGCCCACGCCTTCTCCTTCGGCACCAGCGGCATCTCCTTCAGCCAAGATCAAGATGTCAAGTTTAACTTCACAGAGTCTCACGGCGCGTACATTTCATCTTTGGGAATTTACACCGTGAAGGACTCGGTAGCCTCTATAGCTAAGACCTTGTTTTCGGAAACTAAATCCTCAGACAACGGCAGGGCGAACGAATGGAAAGGAACTCTGGGCAATACTGTCAAGGATTCTGGCCCGGTAGTATTCAAATTCCTGGCAAATCAAATCTACACTTTGGGACTCTCCAGCACTTTCGGGCAGTGGTCGGGCACTGTCTACTCGACCTCAACTTTGAACAGCGGCGCCAGCCAGCAAGCCGTGTTTGGCGGGGCGTTGCTGGGGAACGCACTTGACACAAAAACAACGAAGGCCTTCAAATCTGCCGGAGACTACACAAACGGAGTAGGTTCTCTGTTTAGCGGCACGGTGATCTCCTTCGACGATGCTGGTAACGGCAAGGACGCAGACTTCCAAGACTTCACAGTGAGTGCAGAAGCAGTTCCCGAGCCGATTACGATGACTGGTTTGGCTCTCGGTTTCGGCGGCTTGGTTGCAGCACGCCGCCGCCGCGCTAGCAAGACGGCTTCATGATTTTTTTCAACCGGAACCCTCTCTTCAATTCCGTTTGACAACAAAATAAAATTCAATTAGGAGGCGCGCTAATGAGAAATAGGCTCGCCTTTTGCTTGATTTGAAAATTCAGAAGGGAGAAGTCATCTCAACTCTGGTTGCACTCCTCATGATTGTTGACTGCTGACTGTTGACTCGGGGTCGCCAAACTGAATAATGGTTGAGTGTTGGATATTGACTCGATTTTACGCCCGACGATGAAGCGCGGATTTGATATCAGGGTGAAGTTCGGGAACGCGCAGTGTACGGGATTTAACGGGTTTAACCGAGGGGTGTTGAGGGAAGAAGTCAAGCGTGAAGCCA
This sequence comes from Microcoleus sp. S13_B4, assembly GCF_036700885.1. Taxonomy (NCBI): domain Bacteria; kingdom Bacillati; phylum Cyanobacteriota; class Cyanophyceae; order Oscillatoriales; family Microcoleaceae; genus Microcoleus; species Microcoleus sp. S13_B4. The sequence goes on along the minus strand of NZ_JAUBPU010000031.1, from coordinate 37,896 downwards.
GAGGATTTTTTCCACTCTTCCACTCTCCCTCTCCCAACTCCCAACTCAAAACTTACTCACGGTATATTGTTTGATCGTACAAAGTCACCACTATCGGTTGAGGAATTTTAATGTCGGCCCGGATGCACGCTACTTTAATCGCCACCACAGCCCTGGTGTTTGTCCGTCGCACCTGTGCTTGTTCGCGCAGCGTCCAATAGCGGACAATAAGATAATAACCATCGTTAAAGCCTGAAGTATCAACATCATAGGCTAAATTTAAAGGCAAGTTAGTTCACCTGTGGGGCCGGCCTATTAGTAAGCTGTTGTGCATTTAAATTGTATATTGAGGGCGTGATCTCCTGCCCAACCCCTAATCCCCACACAAGTAAAGATTTATTTGACTATGCAATTTAAATGCGGATTAGCTTACCCGCACTGAATTGGTAAATACGATCGCCTTCGGCACGATAACTCGCTCTCCCCGATCACTAATAATTTGAGTTGAAGGCAGCAAAATCTTTTCAACAGTACCTTCAAAGCCTTCTACAATTATCCGATCGCCCAATTGCAACGCTTCGTGCAACAGCAAAATATTTCCGCTAAAAAGTATTTGAAGATGTCTTGGAACGCGAAACTAATAGCTACTGAATCCAGTCCTAACAAACCGATGATATTTCCCGGACGCAAAGCCGAGAACGCAATCACGCAGGCGATCGAACGGCCCGCAGCCCAAGTCAGGGCAAAGGCTATCTGCACCAAGAGCGATCACAAGGACAAACTTTTGACAGTCTGTTGAGTAGCTGCCGAGATTGTTCGGCGAACAAACTTCGCTGCGGTGTTCATCAGCACCAGAACTACCACAGCCGCTGCTATTGACGGCGCCTCGATCGCTTGACCCAACAGGTTTAACAAGCTAGTTGGGATTTGTTGAATTATCACACCCATTGTTAAATTTGAACTAAAAAATTTTAGACCAATAATCGATCGCTGGCTAATTTCTGATTTTTCCAGACCCTCGTTTATGCTATATTCAACAGACAATGATATCATATATGTCATTTATATACTGCTTAGCTCATTCCTCGGAAAAATAGAAAGATGAATTTTGATTTGCAGCAACTGATTAAAACCTTTGGCTATTTGGGGATTTGGGCTATTGTGTTCGCAGAATCCGGATTGCTGTTCGGTTTTTTTCTGCCGGGAGACAGCTTGCTGTTTACTGCTGGAATTGTCGCTGCTGCGCCCGACTCTCTGAATATTTGGACGCTAATTTTTGGGGCTTTTGTCTGCGCGGTGGCTGGTGATAATGTTGGCTATGCAACGGGACACCGTTGGGGCCGTCGCTTATTTCAGAAGGAAGATTCGTGGCTGTTTAAGAAAGAATATTTAGAAAAAACCGAAAACTTCTACGAAAAACACGGTCAAAAAGCAGTTGTACTGGCGAGATTTATGCCAATTGTCCGCACTTTTGCGCCGATAGTGGCGGGAGTGGCGGCAATGAAATACAAAACTTTTATGTTTTATAACCTCGTCGGCGGGTTTGTGTGGACGGTGGGGATAACTCTGCTGGGTTATTATTTGGGAAAAATGATTCCTCCCGATCAAGTTGACAAATATTTACTGCCGATTGTTTGTGGAATAATTGTACTTTCTTTTGTGCCTTCTATTATTCATATAATTCAAGAACGCCAGGCTAACAAAAAAGATTGAGATCGCGGCCCGACAGGAAGTTTTGACTCTCGCGGTGCGGGTGACTCCCCTGTGCAGATCGAAAATTGGTTGATCGAACACAATCAAAATTTAAGATTAACCTCGCCCAGCCCGATCAACTAAAATCACAGCACTTGCCCGCCGAGGGGTTAATCTGCTAGAACTAACAAAGTTTGATGATTCCTCAGAAATAACATACATGGTTGCTACATCCGTCAAGATTAAACACGAAGTCAAAGACTTGTCCCTCGCCCCCTTGGGAAAGCAACGCATTGAGTGGGCCGGCCGGGAAATGCCGGTTTTGCGACAAATTCAAGAACGCTTCGCTAAAGAAAAGCCTTTCGCTGGCATTCGCTTGGCTGCTTGCTGCCACGTAACCACAGAAACCGCTCATTTGGCGATCGCCATCAAACTCGGCGGTGGCGACGCCGTACTGATCGCCAGCAACCCCTTGAGCACTCAAGATGACGTAGCAGCTTGCTTAGTTGAAGACTACGGCATTTCCGTCTTCGCCCTCAAAGGAGAAGACGCAGCTACCTACGAACGTCACGTCTACACAGCCCTAGATCACCGCCCCAATATTATCATCGACGACGGCAGCGACGTGGTAGCCGCACTAATTCAGCACCGCCCGAACCAAATTTCCGACTTAATCGGAACTACCGAAGAAACTACCACAGGCATCGTGCGCCTGCGGGCAATGTTGAAAGACGGCGTGCTGACTTTCCCCGCAATGAACGTCAACGACGCCGACACCAAGCACTTCTTTGACAACCGTTACGGCACCGGTCAATCTACCCTAGACGGCATTATCCGCGCTACCAATATTTTGTTAGCCGGTAAAAATATTGTGGTTGCAGGTTACGGTTGGTGCGGCAAAGGCACGGCACTGCGCGCCCGTGGTATGGGTGCTAACGTAATTGTCACCGAAATCGATCCGATTCGGGCGATCGAAGCAGTGATGGACGGTTTCCGCGTCATGCCGATGGACGAAGCAGCAACAGTCGGAGATATATTCATTACCGTTACCGGCAACAAACACGTCATTCGTGCCGAACATTTCGAGACAATGAAAGACGGCGCAATTGTTTGCAATTCCGGTCACTTCGACATTGAAATTGACCTCAAATCCCTTGGCGCAAAAAGTACCGACGTGAAAACAGTCCGGTCTTTCACTCAAGAATATCACCTCAATAATGGCAAGTCGATTATTGTGTTGGGCGAAGGCCGTTTGATCAACTTGGCAGCAGCCGAAGGACACCCCAGCGCCGTGATGGATATGAGCTTTGCTAACCAAGCTTTAGCCTGCGAATATCTGGTTACGAACAAAGGCAAACTAGAGCCGGGTATTCACTCAATCCCCGTAGAAGTTGACAAAGAAATTGCCCGTCTCAAATTGGAAGCAATGGGTATTCACATTGATACCTTGACTGCCGAACAAATTGAGTACACAAACTCTTGGACTTCGGGCACTTAATCATCGATCTATCCCCACAGTAGGGACACGGCATTGCCGTGTCCCTACTTCTTCATGAACTTCCTTCTTCCAACTTCGGCATTCGGTCTTCCTGACATCCGTTACATCCCTTAGATAATCCGTTGCCGAACTTCCTTCTGCTATACCTATTACCAATTATTAAATCAAAATGGTTGAATGGATAACTAACACTATGCAGTCGATGGGCTATCTCGGAATTGGCCTGTTGATGTTTTTAGAAAATCTTTTCCCGCCCATCCCCTCAGAATTGATTATGCCACTGGCAGGATTCACGGCATCAAAGGGTAATGATATGCAGTTAGCACCGGCGATCGCAGCCGGAGTAATCGGTACAATTCTGGGCGCGCTTCCCTGGTACTATGCGGGTAAATTATTGAGCGAAGAACGCTTGAGGAATTTAGCAGACAAATACGGCAAGTGGATCACAGTATCGGGCGCCGATATTGACAAAGCAAATAGATGGTTTAACAGACACGGCAACAAAGCCGTGTTTTTGTGTCGCCTCGTACCGGGAGTTCGTACCCTGATTTCCCTGCCTGCTGGCATCAATAATATGTCTTTGATCCCTTTTTTGCTCTACTCAACAGGCGGCACAATTTTGTGGGTGAGTTTCCTCACTTTTGCCGGATATAAACTAGGGGAAAATTATACACTTGTAGATAAGTATCTCGATCCGGTTTCCAAAATAGTTGCGGTGATTATTGTCATCTGGTTTATTTTGTGGATTGTGAAGAAGAATATGCAAAAAGAATAAAATCTTAGATAAATGCAGACATCCTCACAAACATCTGCGTTTATCTGCTGTTATCTGCGGTTAAAAATCAATTTATCAAAAATTCATACAAATATTTAGGATTGATTGAGGTTTAGGGAGATAATCGTGCCAAAATAGGGAACATTGCTATCCGCGCTGTTAAGATATGTACCAAAAGATTGTAGCCCCGACAACTGGTTCTAAAATTACTTTCAAAGATGGTTCGCCGATCGTCCCCGATGACCCGATTATTCCCTTCATTCGCGGTGACGGTACGGGAGTGGACTTGTGGCCAGCATCCCAGAAAGTCATGGATGCTGCGGTAGAAACAGCTTACGGCGGCAAGCGGAAAATTAACTGGTTTAAGATTTATGTAGGCGACGAAGCTTGCGATGTCTACGGTACTTACCAATATTTGCCGCAGGATTCCTTAGACGCCATCAAAGAATACGGAGTCGCCATCAAAGGGCCGCTGACAACCCCAATCGGGGGTGGCATTCGATCGCTCAACGTAGCTTTGCGGCAAATCTTTGACCTTTACGCCTGCGTGCGACCCTGCAAATATTATGCTGGAACACCATCGCTTCACAAAACTCCTGAACTCCTAGATGTAATTATTTACCGAGAAAATACAGAAGATATTTACCTCGGAATTGAATGGGCGAAAGGCAGCGAAATCGGCAAAAAATTGATTGAATTCCTCAATAATGAGTTAATTCCAGCAACACCAGAACATGGCAAAAAACAAATTCGCCTCGATTCTGGAATCGGAATTAAACCCATTAGCAAAACAGGTTCTCAGCGTTTAGTACGGCGCGCCATTACCCACGCTTTGCGGTTGCCAAAAGATAAGCAGCAAGTGACTTTGGTACACAAAGGCAACATCATGAAATATACGGAAGGGGCGTTCCGAGATTGGGGTTACGAATTAGCAACAACCGAATTTCGAGAACAGTGCGTAACTGAAAGAGAGTCTTGGATTCTGGGCCACAAAGAAAAAAATTCAGCCATTAGCTTAGAAGATAATGCTCGCCAAATAGACCCGGGATACGATGCTTTGACCCCAGAAAAACAAGCCAAAATTCGTCAAGAAGTAGCCGATGTTCTGTTTGCAATTTGGGGGAGTCACGGCAGCGGCCAGTGGAAAGAAAAAATCATGGTCAACGACCGAATTGCTGACAGTATTTTCCAACAAATTCAAACCCGACCGGCCGAGTATTCGATTTTGGCGACCATGAATCTAAACGGGGATTATTTATCCGATGCGGCCGCCGCCATTGTGGGTGGATTGGGTATGGGCCCTGGTGCGAATATTGGTGATGAATGTGCAGTTTTTGAGGCGACTCACGGCACTGCACCGAAACACGCTGGTTTGGATAAAGTCAATCCCGGTTCCCTGATTTTGTCCGGAGTGATGATGTTAGAATACATGGGATGGCAGGAAGCAGCAGACTTGATTAAGAAGGGTTTGGGAGCGGCAATTTCTAACGGTGAAGTTACTTACGATTTGGCGAGGTTGATGGAGCCCCCGGTGCCTGAGTTGAAGTGTTCGGAGTTTGCGGAGGCAATTATTAAGCATTTCGCCGATTAAGTTCCTCGGTGGGCCAACAATTGCGTGCTGGAAGCCGGTCAGAAAATCATTCCAATCCTGAATCAGCAGTAGCTTTAAAACAACACCGCGATCTTCTATGTATTGGTACACTTGCCAAAATAGGGATAGCGGTGTTATAAAGTTCTTGAGTCCCATAGCAATTATCACTCTTCGCGAACAATTAGTTAGGGTAGGCAAGCCAGGGGGCAACCGCAGGGAACTTCTGCTAAACCAATCTCGCGAATTATGACAAATTATACAGATACTAGAATTTTTATGAAAAACCCAGAGAAAACTGATACGATGCGAGTTTTGATTCTGGCGGATGTTTGCAATCCTGAGTGGCCTTCTTTACCGGTGGTTGGATATAAATTTGCGCGTGCGATAAGCCATTATGTTAATGCTACGGTTGTTACTCAAATTAGGAATAAACCAAATATCGATCGAGCCGGAATGGGTAACGCTAAAGTAGTTTATATAGATACAGAAAAAGTTGCTGCTCCCATTCAAAAGCTAACGACTTTACTAAGTGGCTCAAACAAAGCCTGGACTATTAACGCAGCGCTGGGTTATTTCAGCTATCTCGCCTTTGAGTGGGAAGTCTGGCAGCGCTACAAGCAGGAGTTGCAAAGCGGGTATTTCGATGTCGTTCACCGGATTACCCCGATGTCGCCCACGCAGCCGAGTCCGATGGCAACTTGGAGTCCTATTCCTTTTTTGTTAGGACCTCTCAACGGCGGGCTGCCTTGGCCGAAAGCTTTCACAATTGAGTTGAAGCGGGAACGCGAGTGGTTGAGCTATGTGCGAAATGCTTACAGGTTAATGCCTTTTTACCGCTCTACTTATGAACGTTCAGCAGGAATTCTGGCGGCATTCGAGCACACGATCGCAGATTTGCCAGCCTCAGCGAGATCGAAGACCATTAATTATGCCGAAGTTGGCATAGATCCCGAACTGTTTAAGCTGCCCGAACGCTCTAGCAGCGAACAAGTGACGGTACTGTTTGCCGGGAGGCTAGTTCCCTATAAATTGCCAGAAGTTGTCATTCGCGCTTTCGCTAATAGTTCGATTTTGCAGCAGCATAAATTAGCGATCGTTGGCGACGGACCCGAACGTCCTAGACTAGAACAATTAATCGCAGAACACAATTTAGGCAACTGCGTTAAACTTTTAGGTCAAAAAACCCAAGCTGAAGTGGGAGAATTGATGCGCCAAGCTGAGATTTTTGCTTTTCCCTCGATTCGCGAACTGGGGGCGGGCGTTGTGGTTGAGGCAATGGCGTGCGGTATGGCTTGTGTTGTAGTTGACTACGGCGGACCAGGTGCGCTGGTAGAGCCCGATCGCGGGATTAAAGTTCCTCTCGGTAATTTTGACACACTGGTAAAATATTTTACCGCAGAACTCGAACAGCTTGTCGCCGATCGCGCTCGTGTTGCGCGCATGGGCATTGCAGCCCACAATTACGCCATGAATCACTATTCCTGGGATGTTAAAGCTCAGCAGATCCTGCAAGTTTATCAATGGTTAGCAAGTCATGGCAGTGTCAAACCGGATTTTGAGCTACAGTCAAATAGCTTGTGACCGCTCGTCAAGTTTAATTCTCAGTTAGGACTTGCGCCCACTGCCATGCCGCGTTCAACGGCGGGACGCTTCTGCAAGGTTTCTACCCAACGCTTGAGGTGGGGGTGGTTGTCGAGGGTTAATCCTTGAAATTCGTAAATAGCAACCCAGGGATAGGTAGCAATGTCGGCTATAGAATAGTCGCCGCAGATGTATTCGTATTTTGCTAGTTGAGTGTCTAATACTCCGTAGAGGCGCAAGGTTTCTTTTTCGTAGCGCCCAATCGCATAGGGAATTTGTTCGGGTGCAAAGCGTTTGAAGTGGTTTAGCTGACCAAACATGGGGCCGATGCTGGCCATTTGAAACATCAGCCACTCTATAACTTGAAAGTATTTTTGTTTGTCTGTGGGCAGAAATCTGCCGCTTTTTTCGGCAAGATAGATTAGAATAGCGCCAGACTCGAAGACGGTGATGCCGTTATCTCGATCGACTATGGCCGGAATTTTGCTGTTGGGGTTGATTGCGATGAATTCTGGGCTAAATTGGTCGTTTTTTTTGATGTCGATGACGTGCACGCTGTAGGGTAAACCTATTTCTTCGAGCATGATCGAGACTTTGCGACCGTTCGGTGTGGTAAAAGTGTACAGGTCGATCATAAGTTGTCCGCCTTTTCTCAAGCAAGTATAAACTATATTATAATAATTTAAGGCAAATAGCTAATGATAATGGATATTATTGAAATTCTCAAAGACGATTATCAAAGATTCCCCGACAATCAGACTTACAACATTTACGCAAAAGAGGTTTATTTTGAAGACCCAGTGAATCGATTTACAGGAGTCGATCGCTACCGCAAAATGATCGGGTTTATGGGGACTTTTTTTAAAGAGATTAAACTCGACTTGCACAACATTTCCCAGTCGGGAGATACTATAGAAACTCGCTGGACTCTGAGCTGGATCGCACCGCTACCTTGGAAACCGAAAATGGCGATCGCCGGTAGGAGCGAACTTAAAGTCAACACTGATGATTTAATTGTTTCTCACATCGATTACTGGAACTGTTCGCGGTTGGATGTGCTCAAGCAGCTTGTATTTCCCGTGAAAACTAATGTTTGAGAATTGTTCTTAGGTTTGTTAGCAACAAAAAATGGTGTTTCAAGAGCGAGAGCCCTTTTTAACCGCAGATAAACACAGATGAACGGTGATGGATTTTTATGTGTCGCAATTGATATCTGAAATAAATAACTTTAACTGATCTTGACATGGCAGCAATTTCGTGAATGACCGAAAATGTGCTGTGTCCGGCGGCTGCTTGTCGCCAAAATTAATTCCCCCACTAAATTAATCTTTGTTACAGAACGTTACAATAAAGAAGTAAAGAATTTTCAGGCGAGCTAAACAATCAATGCGCTTAATATTAATGACCGGAAAAGGCGGCGTCGGCAAAACCTCCGTAGCCGCTGCGACTGGGCTGCGGTGTGCCGAATTGGGATACAAAACCCTAGTGCTGAGCACTGATCCCGCTCACTCGTTAGCCGACAGCTTCGACATGGAACTCGGACACGATTCGCGGCTGGTGAAACCGAATTTGTGGGGAGCAGAATTAGACGCTCTCAGGGAATTAGAAGGCAATTGGGGAGCCGTTAAGCGCTACATTACTCAAGTCTTGCGAGCGCAGGGGCTCGAAGGGGTGCAAGCTGAAGAATTAGCCATCTTGCCAGGAATGGATGAAATCTTCGGTTTAGTGCGAATGAAGCGGCATTATGACGAAGGCGAATTTGATGTTTTAATTATCGATTCTGCTCCGACTGGCACAGCATTGAGACTGCTAAGTTTGCCGGAAGTTGGCGGCTGGTACATGAGAAAGTTTTACAAGCCGCTGCAAGGCATATCAGCCGCCCTTCGGCCTTTAGTTGAACCTATTTTTAGACCAATTGCGGGTTTTTCTTTACCAGACAAAGAGGTGATGGATGCACCTTACGAATTTTACGAACAAATCGAAGCTTTGGAAAAGGTTTTAACTGACAATACTGTCACTTCGGTAAGGTTAGTTACTAATCCAGAAAAAATGGTAATTAAAGAGTCTCTGCGCGCTCATGCTTATTTGAGTTTGTACAATGTAGCCACAGATTTAGTAGTAGCTAACCGGATTATTCCCGCAGAAGTAACTGACCCATTTTTTAAACGGTGGAAAGAAAGCCAGGAACAGTACCGTCAGGAAATTCACTCAGATTTCATGCCGCTGCCAGTTAAGGAAGTGCCACTTTATTCAGAAGAAATGTGCGGTTTGGCAGCTTTGGAACGGTTGAAAGAAACGCTTTACAAAGACGAAGATCCAAGTCAAGTTTATTACAAAGAAAATACGATTAAGATCGTGCAGGAAAACAATCAATATAGTCTTGAGCTGTATTTGCCGGGAATTGCTAAGGATCAGATCCAGTTGAGCAAAACTGGAGATGAGTTGAATGTTCGGATTGGGAATCACCGCCGTAATTTGGTGTTGCCGCAAGCTTTAGCGGCGCTGCAACCTTCGGGGGCGAAAATGGAGGATGATTATTTGAAGATTAAGTTTGCTTAAGCTACAAATATAGGACACGGTAATGCCGTTTCCCTACAAATATAGGACGCGGCAATGCCCATTAATAACTCAGATAAGGGAAGAAGAGCCTCGCTTCCGAAAATGGAGGCTCTTCCTCACCCCAGAACCTTTACTTTCGCTATCAGCCTGGTAACCAGTAAAAATGGAGGCTCTTCCTCCGGATCTGCCTTAGTTGCGCTATCAGGCTGGTAACCAGTAAATAGTTTTTTTCTCAGGAGTTATGCACAGCAACCAAAGAAACCGGATTTCTCACGGTTTTCTCTTGGCTGCAATTAATGATTTTTTATTAAGAAATCCCCTTTCTCGATATTAGGGTAATTCACCATCTAATTCATCGGGCGGTAAAGTCGCGACAAATTGTGCATTTCCTAAGTGAATAAGTTGCTCTACTTCGGAGAATTTTTCAGAGGCTTGCCGATCGCTTTTCCATAAAGAGACCCCAATTCCGACAATAAATGATAAAGGAATTGTGACCAAACCCGGATTTTTCAGAGGAAAAATTGCCTCCGCATTTTTGAGTAAATCTATTTGAATTGTCGGAGACAAATAGATTAATAATAAAGATGAAAAAGTCCCTGTTATCATACTCGCGACCGCCCCATTTGTGGTAAACTTTTGCCACAAAATTGACATCAATAAAGCCGGAAAATTACCACTCGCGGCTATAGCGAAAGCCAAACCCACCATATAGGCAACATTTTGACCTTTAAAAACAATTCCCAAAATAATTGCCAAAACACCTAAGAAGCCAGTAGCACCGCGGGCGACTTTTAATTGTTCGGATTCATTAGCAGAGCCTCCTCTCACCACATTCACCCATAAATCGTGAGAAAGCGCGGCAGCACCCGAAAGCGTTAATCCCGCGACTACTGCTAAAATTGTGGCAAAAGAAACCGCGGCAATAAAGCCTAATAAAACATTACCGCCCAAATGTTCTGCTAACATCGGCGCGGCCATATTACCCCCTTTATCAATGGCCTTAATACTGTCTTGGCCTAATAAAGTCATAGCGCCAAAACCGAGGATAAAAGTCAACAGATAAAAGAAGCCGATAAACCATGTCGCATACATGACTGACTTACGAGCAGCCTGGGCATCTGGTACTGTATAAAAACGCATTAAAATATGCGGTAATCCGGCTGTACCAAACATTAAAGACATCCCTAAAGAAATAGCGTCTAAAGGATTAGCTACCTGTTTACCTGGGGCTAATACTTCCGGTCCATATTTCTCAGAGGCGGCGGCAAATAATTTAAGGGGATTAAAATCAAATTGAGATAATACTAAAATCGCTAATAATATCGCACCCCCTAATAACAAAAATGCCTTGATAATTTGTACCCAAGTGGTTGCCATCATGCCGCCGAAAATAACATAGGCTAACATCACACAACCGACAATCACTACGGCTAATTCGTACTCCATACCAAAGAGCAATTTAATTAAATTGCCAGCCCCTACCATTTGGGCAATTAAGTAAAAACTAACAACGGCTAAAGTACCGATCGCGGAGGCAATTCTCACGGGAGTTTGACGCATCCGATAGGCAACAACATCGGCAAAAGTATAGGTTCCTAAATTGCGTAAAGGTTCGGCAATTAAAAACATAACAATTGGCCAACCCACTAAGAAACCAATGGAATAAATTAAGCCATCAAAACCATTAAGCGCGACTAAACCAGCAATGCCTAAAAAACTGGCCGCGCTCATAAAATCTCCTGCGAGGGCTAAACCATTTTGAAAACCATTAATTTGACCGCCTGCGGTGTAAAATTCCGCGGTACTTTTTGTCTTTTTCGCGGCCCAATAAGTAATTCCTAAAGAGGCCACCACAAACAATAGGAAAAAGGAAACAGCAGTGAGGTTAAATTGTCCAAGGGTTGTGTTCATTTTGAACTCTTAATATATTCTTCAATTTGGCGATCGTAGTAGTTATTCATCCAACTGACGTAAATGTAAATTAATACCCACGCGGCAAGAATGACAAGGGCACCTAAGAAGATTCCCCAACTTAATCCGGGTACAATTACTGAACCCATTAATGACTTATTAAAAGCCACTAATAAGATAAATCCAAAGTAGATAAACATCATGGCTAATGTTAGTTTCAAGGACACTTCCCATCGTTCTTCTGCTAGTTTTGTGAAGACTTTATCTCTATCGTTCATGTTTTTCTTCATTAACATGAGGCGTATTATATACTACTGATCGTTCACTTCTCTCAACTTTTATTATTAATAATTGTAAACAACAAGTATTTTTACTTATGATGTTAAGAAAATGGGTTTCTCGTTTTTAGCATCAAGCGAAAATGAGGCAATGAGGTTTAGCTTGCAAGCTGGAGCCTGGTAACGAGTAAATAGGACAGGGCTATACCGTTTCCCTACAAAGATAATGGAGACAATTAACCGGATTTGATGTAAATTATTCTCCTTCTTCTTTCTCCTCCTCTGCGCCCTCTGCGCCCTCTCCTGTTTCTTCAATCTTTCCTGGCTTCAACTCAATCTTTTTCTGCTGGCGTTCCGACGCTGCTTTTTGCAGCATTTTCAACCTTTCTGGGTCAGCGTTCGATCGCCAAAACAACTTATGACCCTTAATTTTTACACAATTTTCCTCCAAACACTTCACCCATTCCCGATATTTTTTAACTGCACCACCATCGAGAATCCCTAATTTTTCTTCTTGGCGGGTGAGTTTCGCAAACTTTTCGTAATGGGGATAATTAGGACTAACAAAAGCTTCTTTTCTCACTAAAACTGGCGGATTGTACACATCGGAATAGTCTTGATAGCTGACAGAAAGATCGCGCAAATGTATGTGCATAGCCGTGTGGAGGGCTGGATGCGGGTTAGTCTCAAAATCTGGATAAAATAAATAGGAAATCTGAGGTTTGCGAGCGTGAAATTTGATGATTGTAGCGCCGTCAAGCCTGCCAATTGTGCGGTTAGCGCAGCCTTCGTAGAGCCGCAGCAAAGGGTCTAGTTCTTCTAAAACGGATACGTGAACTGAAAGGGAACCGGGCTGTTTGTAGCCGATCGCACTATCTTCACAGCAATCCGCAACAATATCAGCTTTGCCCAAACTGTATAGCATTAAATCAGCCAAAGTGCAAGCTTTTTGATAATTGTCAAACAAACCTTTGATGTCGTTGCGGATTTGAGCCGGGAGTCGGCGCATCGAAGGTCGATCGCCCAAACCGTTGAGAGCGAGATATACTAGCAAATCCTGGCGGCGCTTATCGGCTATTGTCTCCCAATCATCCGCATCAGTTGCTTGCAAAATCACCCTCCAAGCGCGATTAAAACTGTGGAATTCCCCCTTAATTACCGATTCTTCAGCTAATTCGCCTTTAACAGGAAGGCGGCCCCGATCGCTCACAAAAGCCATCAAAGGAGCCAGCATTTCCGCATAATCCTCAAACCGCTTAACTTGCGATCGCACTCTGGGAGTCGATAAGTGCGATCGAAACCGAGAAGCACGAAAACTTTCACCCTCCGCTGCATCCCGAAACACAAAATAAATTCCCAAAGCCACAGGAATTGCATCAACATTCAAAACTTGGTCAATATAAACCTTCAACTCTTCCTGTTCGTAATACTTCTGAAAAGTATTCCGAGAAGTAATCACCCCATCCCCGTAAGCAATTTGACCTCTGTCGGTATCATCAATCAAAACTTGAGCCGCTACAACTAATAAACTCTTAGTTAATTCCCAAGCATTCAGTAAAGCCTCTCGGCGTTCCCCCAAAGATTCAATTACATTAATCACATAACCAATATTCACAATATCCGCACCAATTCGCGGAGTATCCGGCTGATAGTACGGGTCCCAACCCGAAGCAGCATAACCCTCTTCATTAATACATTTAACATCCCAGCCGTAGCCGCAACCGTAATCAAAAAAAGTCGCCCCATCCCAAAATAAATCAGCTTCCAAAACTAGACGCACAGGTTTAGAAAGCGAGTTACGTACCATCGCAGCTTTGTGACGCTCAATCTTGGGAACTGAGAGCTCACTATTCTCCTGTTTCAAACGCTCGACAACAGCATGATCTTGAATTTCGACACCGCAATATCCCAAATATTTGAGCCAACCCTCGCGAGTGCCGATAACGCTAGTATTGTCAAGCAACCCCCACTTTTCCTCGCAGCGAGTCAGTCGAGAAAACTTTTCGTAATTGGGATAATCCGCAGCTACAAAAGTTTCCTTGCGGTGCAAAACAGGGGGATTTTCGCTGTTGCTGTAATCGAAATATTTAACTTCCCCTGTTGCTAAATTAATTTGGATGCTGGCTTGCAAAGCAGGGTGAGCATCTGTATCGAAATCAGGGTAAAAAAGATAAGATATTTTAGGTTGATGGAGTGAAAATTTAACTAAAGTTGCTTCATCAATATTTTCGAGATGGCGTCTGGCACAATTTTCGTAGATTCCGAGGATAGGGTTGAGTGTCTGCAAAGCCGAAACATGAACGTAAAAAGCCGTAGGTAATTTTTTTCCAACCTGGCTTTTGCGACAGCAGCGAGCCACTTTTCCTAGGAGATTGTCAACACATAAATTAGTGATTTCATCGAGCTGGTACGGCACAGCCTTTACAGAATCTTGCTCAGAAATAGCCTGGTTTTCATACAATAAAACTTCCCGAGCAAAAATCATCAAAGGCGTTAGCAGTTTTTCATCATTTTCTAATGAATCGCTGTCTAAAATAGTGTTTGTACTGGTATCGTAATTCATAGCTAAATTAATTATTTTTTTAATTAACCGCAGAGAACGCAGAGGACACGGAGAGAAGAAACAAACAAAATTTTCCTAGAATTTCTCTATGTAGGATGCACACTCCGTACCGTACCGCTTTATTTTTTAGTCTCAAGCGAGAGAGACTTCGTTTGTGTAAGGGCGAATTTAATCGCCGACTACGATCAAGTATGATCGAGTAAGATATTAACCAAACATTCGAGTTTCCACAAATTCTTGAACCCGGGCTAAATGACTGGACAAACTCACTAATAGGTTCTCAACCCTCTCAATATTTAACAATTTTACCCCTGGTGGGTCAGCTTGAAAGCCTCGCGCTTGATGCTCTAATTGTGCGGCTAAATCTGACATCAGAGCAACTCCCACATTAGCAGAAGTTCCCTTAAGACGGTGGGCTTGATATTCCACAGCTTGCCAATCTTTAGCTTCTACGGCTATTTTGGCAGCAGCCATATCAGCTTGGGCGTCTGCCACAAAAGCTTGCAAAAGTCGCTCTGGCAATTTAATATTAACTCGTCCGAGTTGCTCCAATCTGCTCTTGTCGAACAGTCCGTCGTAGTCTCTATGTGCCCAAGTCTGAAGTGCGATCGCCCTTGGTGTCGGCCCACCCACCGCCTGCGCTTTTTCCCCAACTTCTGTATAATTTGTTGCTAATTGAGATTTATTTTCGGGATTAATACTTTTAACTCCATACTTATTTTCACCCTGAACATTTAGGGCTTCATACTTTTTCAGGGCCGCCGCCAAAGCATCTAAATCTACAGGTTTGCTGAGATAATCATCCATCCCCGCCGCCAGACACTTTTCTCGTTCCCCCGGCATAGCATGAGCAGTTAAAGCCATCACAAAAGTATGCCGATCGCTTCCTTCGATTTGCCTTAACTTTTGTGCCGTTTTATAACCGTCAAGTACGGGCATTTGACAGTCCATAAGCACTAAATCATAGCTTTTTTTTGCCAGCAAATCCAGCGCTTCTTGACCGTTGACTACGCAGTCAGCGTGATAGCCTAAAACCGCTAACTGTTCGACAAGAACTTGTTGATTAATGGGGTGGTCTTCCGCCACCAAAATTCTCAGCGATGACGGCGAATTGGGAGTAATATATTGAGAATTAACTGGTGGCAACTTGCAAGTATTAGCAGCCTCCACTCTCCCAAAAACTCCCGTTCCCTTCGCCGGTGCAAGCATTGCCTCAAGCAGGTGGCTTGGCCGCACTGGCTCGATCAAATATCCGTTAAAACCCTGATGACAAAGCGCTTCAGCCTTCGGCTGTTCCCGCAAAGCAGTCATGGCGATTAACGAGCCAAAAGTCGAGGTCGATCGCACTTTCCTAGCAAATTCCTCCGCATCCAACTCTGGCATTTGCAAGTCCACAAGCACCACATCCCAGCTTTTTTCCCTCTCCCCCGAATCCTGAGAAATCCCGCCCTGGGCCCTGTTCAACCCACTCAAAGCCTCAGCAGCAGTTTCTGCCTCATCGCAGCGGGCCCCCCAACTTTGAGCGAGCGATCGCACCGCAGCCCTTCTCACAGCGCTTCCAGAGACTACTAATAGCTTCTTGCCCGCAAGTTCGGGATCATGAGGCTCAACTTGCAACTGTTTTTCCAAAGGTACAGCAAACCAAAAAGTCGCACCGCTGCCTAGCACACTGCGAACTCCAATCTCCCCTCCCATCATCTCCACTAACTGCTTGCAAATAGCCAAACCCAAACCCGTCCCGCCGTAAGGCCTAGTAGGAGAATCGTCTACCTGAGTAAAAGATTGGAACAGCTTTGTTTGCCCTTCGGGCGAAATTCCAATGCCAGTATCCCGCACCGAAAATAGCAATCTTGCCCCTTGTCTACCCTCTGCCAGTCGGTTGCCCTGTTTCACCGTTACGTGAACTAGAACTTGACCGCGATCGGTAAATTTTATGGCATTACCCGTCAAATTCAGCAAAACTTGCTTCAATCTGCCCGCGTCGCCCACCAACTTTCTCGGCACTGAGCTGTCAACTAAAATATTCAATTCAATGCCTTTTTCTTCGGCCAAATGCGCTATGATTTCTATCACCGACTCAACGCAACTATCCAAATCAAAATTAGCCTTGTCCAGCCGCATTTCTCCCGCTTCAATCTTAGAAAAATCGAGGATATCATTAATAACATTCAGCAAATGTTCAGCACTGCGGTAAATAGTCTGAGCGCAGTCCCGCTGTTTCGGTTCCAGAGGAGCGCGCAGCAGCAATTGAGCCATTGCCAAAACCCCATTCATCGGAGTGCGAATTTCGTGACTCATGTTCGCCAAGAATTGCGACTTCACTCGGCTCGCTTCTAAGGCAGTTTCCCGCCCTTCCACCAACTCATTAATCTTGTCGGCAACCATCACAATTCCCCCCACTTTCTCGTCTGGATCGTACCAAGGGTGAGCAGCCCACCGCAGGTACACAACAGATCCGTCTGCTCGCTCCCAGGCCTCTTCGCTCACAGAAACTACCTTGCCTTGGAGCACTTCTTGGTACATTACTTTCCAGCGATTTGGCGTATCTGGAAACAATTCGTAATGGCTGAGATTATTCAGGGACGGCAACTCCAAATTAAATTGACTAACCCATTTTTTAGAGTTAGCCATATAGCGCATTTGTGTATCGAACATCGCCATTGCTACAGGCACGCAAGTAATAATTTGTCTCAGTTGCTGCCGTTCCCTTTCCAGAGCATATTCCGCCTGTTTCCGCTCAGTAATATCGCTAATCATGCCGGCCATTCGTAGCGGTTTTCCTTTGGAATTGCGCTGAGCTTTTCCCTGAGAAGTGCAGTAGCGGTAAACACCGTTCGAGTGCAGCAGGCGGAATTCTACATTATAGTCTATTTCTTGTTCCAAGTGAGCCACGATCGCCCTGACGATTCCCTCCTTGTCATCGGGGTGCAGGCGGTTGTATAGAGCGTCCATAGTCCTGCCAAATTGCTTTCGCGACAAACCGATAATTTCCAAAAGGCGATCGTTCCAATAAACCTCATTTTTACTTAAATCCCAATCCCAAATTCCATCGTTCACTCCCTCTAAAACTAACCTGTATCGTTCCTCACTTTCCTTAAGTTTTTGACTGGTATGAAACGCCTGAGATTCGGCGCGGTAAACGCGCATCGCATTGTACAAACTGCGAGATAAACTCTCTGGAGAAAGCTTATTTTTAGCGATATAATCAGAAGCTCCTGCCTTCATCAATTCCACAGCAATTTGTTCGTCGCCTTGACCTGTGAGCACAATTAAGGGAACTTTCAGCCCAGCTTCTCGTAGATTTTTTACCAAACTGAGTCCGTCTCCGTCGGGCAATCCGTAGTCGAGCAATACGCAGTCAAATTTGCACTCAAATATTTGATTTAATAGCCCATTTTCTAGCTCTTCAACCTCGCTTAAAGGGGGAGATTTATTTTCTTTGGAGAGTTTCGAGGTAGCCTGCATAGAATTTTTGCTGACCGAGAGTTGGGCCAGCGCCTCCGCGCAGTCTTCTGTTTCAGTAACTTCTGCCGAAACACCAGCGGACTTGAGCGAACGTTTGATCGCCATTCGATCGACTGCATCGTCATCAACTATCAGAATTGTGAGAATTTTGTCCATAACAACCGAATTGTGGATTACTCCGAAAAAGCTGCAGTCTGGAAAAAGGAATTAAAACAACTGCATCGCTGAAAAATCACCAAGCCACATTAAAAAATAAATTTTTTATTAAATTTCCCCTATTTTAGGGAATTTCGCTCAGCATCCAGTATCTGTTTAGGGTAGCCATCACTTCCACAAAGTTAGAAAAAGTAACAGGTTTAAGAATATAGCCAGCTACATTCAAATTATAAGCTTTTACTTTATCTCTATCTTCATTAGATGTTGTGAGGACGATTACCGGAATCGACCTCAAACATTCATCCAGTCGCAATTCTTGCAAAAACTCGATCCCGCTCATTCTCGGCATATTCAAGTCCAGCAAAATCAACCGGCGGGCTTGAGGCATTGGAGGCTCTATTTTCCCTTCTCCACGCAATATAGCCAAAGCTTCTAATCCATTGGCAGCAATGTAGAGGGGGTTGACGATGTTATTTTTTTTGAATGCTCGCCGGACGTTCATCACATCAACCTCATCATCTTCTACCAAGAGAATATGAATTTTTTTGTCTTCCATAAATCAGCCATTTTATAGATGTTTTTTAAGCGCCCGTCTCGTTGGCTAGGTTGAGTCAGCACGGATCGCGAACCCAGCAGGTTTAATATCTATTGTCCTTTGTCAAGAATCATTTATGCCCGGGCAAATGATGGTATCTACCTACAGGTGTACTCGCCCCTCATGCTCTCAGGGGCGCAGCCGACATCCAAAAACTCGCCAATAACGCCCGATCGAGCTACGGTAAAATCTAAAACTCATCTACATTATTAATCGCCATGTCAGCCGATCGCAAACTCTACGAAGGCAAAGCCAAAATCCTCTACTCCACCGAAGACAGCGAAATTTTGCTGACCCACTTCAAAGACGACGCCACAGCCTTTAACGCCCAGAAACGCGGCAGCATCGTCGGCAAAGGCGAAATCAACTGCGCCGTATCCGCCCACCTGTTTCGGATGCTAGAAGCCAAAGGCATTCCCACCCACTTCATCGACACGCCGGCCCCCAACCAAATGCGAGTCTGTCGCGTCCAAATCTTGCCATTGGAAGTCGTAGTCAGAAACATTGCCGCCGGCAGTCTTTGCAAGCAAACCGGACTCGCCCTCGGCACAATTGTCAATCCGCCGCTGGTGGAGTTTTATTACAAAAACGACGATTTGGGAGACCCGCTGCTGACCCGCAGCCGACTCCAGTTAATGCAGTTAGCCACCCCCGAACAAGTAGACCAACTAGAAATCGCCGCCCGCGAAATTAACGAAATACTCAAAGAATTTTTCACCGAGTGCGGCATCACCCTAGTAGACTTCAAACTAGAATTCGGTATCGACCAACATCAAAATCTGATCCTCGCCGACGAAATCAGTCCCGACACTTGCCGCCTCTGGGACAACGCAGAAGCCGACCCCGACGCCCGTGTGATGGACAAAGACCGATTCCGGCGCGACTTAGGATCGGTAGAAACCGCTTACCAGCAAGTTCTCCAACGGGTTCTCGCTCAGAAACTCTAGAGGCTTTGGTAATGCGCTACAATTGCACAGTTTGTCACGGACATTCAGCACTCAGCAGTCAACAGTTAGCAGTCAGCGGCAAATTCAACCGACTCAATAACTAATGACTAATGACTAATGACTGATGACTGATGGCTAATGTGGTGTGTGGATTGCCTAAAAAAGTGAACAAAAATGCGTTTATCTGCTGTATTGGTGGCAGTTTTTACTGCCTCAGCAACATTCGGGTTATCAAATTCTGCAAGCGGCCAAACATCGTACTCTGAATCAGCAGAGGAAGCTTTGGCTGCCGTTCCCGCCGCCCCGTCGATCGAATTACCCGATCGCCCCATTGCAGAATTAACCCCAAACCCTCCTCAAAACCGCAAAGCCGCTAAAACCGGCAAAGGGGAAGCCCTAACAATAGCAGTGGCCCCTACCAGAGGAGGGGACGACCGCGAACCCCCAAACCGAGTCACAGACAGCCCCTCCCCGGTTTCCCCTGCCAGCTTTCAACTCAAAACCGAGCTAGCATCCAACCCCTCCCCTGCCTCTAGCAGCCAAAACGCTCTGCCAGACGCGCAACAGGACAGCTCGCTCCCCCCATCGGAAGCGGCTGTAACACCCGCCTGGATCGCAGCAGAGCTAGGGAAACCAGAGGAATCCGGGGCGATCGCTCAAAACGCCCAAGTTCCCCCCAGACCGGTCCCAACCAGACCGGCCCCGACCAGACCGCCGACTAACACCGTTCCCCCATTGCCCCCTGGCCCAGCACCGCTGCCCAGACAAACGCCCGCACCCGCCGGGGCGGCAGAACCGCAAGTGCTAGTTGCAGAAGTTACAGTCACCGGCGCGACGGGAGACTTGGAAAGCGAAATTTACCGAGTCATCAGCACCCAACCAGGACGCACGACCAACCGCAGCCAACTGCAACAAGACATCAACGCCATTTTTGCCACGGGCTTTTTCAGAAACGTGCGGGCAGTACCCGAAGACACCCCGTTGGGCGTCCGGGTAACTTTTATTGTGCAGGCAAATCCGGTGCTGCGGGGAGTGACGATCACCGGTCAGCAAGTGCTGCCCCAAAGCGTAATTGACGAAAGCTTCCGCGATCAATACGGCAAAATTCTCAACCTCCGCCGCTTTGAGGAGGGAGTGAAAAAAATTAATGCGTGGTATCAAGAGAACGGCTATGTTTTGGGCCAAATCACTGATGCCCCGCAAGTAGGAGACGACGGCACTGTCACTCTGGTAGTGGCAGAAGGCCAGATCGAATCCGTTGATGTCCGCTTCCTGAACAAGGAGGGAGAGGCAACAGATGCCACGGGTCAGCCGATCGGAGGCAACACCCGTCAGTTTGTCATCACCCGCGAAGTAGAACTCAAGCCCGGAGACATCTTTAACCGCACCAAGGCGGAAAGAGATTTGAGGCGGGTGTTTGGTTTGGGAATTTTTGAAGACGTGCGACTTGCCTTGGAACCGGGAACGACTGACCCCCGCAAGGCAAGAGTAATTGTCAACGTCATTGAGAAAAATACCGGTTCTCTGGCGGCTGGTGCGGGTTTGAGTTCCGCGACGGGTTTGTTCGGTACGCTGAGTTACCAGCAGCAAAACTTGAGAGGTAGGAACCAGAAGTTGGGGGCTGAAGTACAAATCGGGGAACGCCAAACCCTGTTTGACTTGAGTTTTACTGACCCCTGGATTGCGGGCGATCCTTACCGGACTTCTTATACGATTAATGCGTTTAGAAGACGATCGATCAGCGTGATTTTTGACGGTGGCGAACGGGAAGTCAGATTGCCCAACGACGATCGACCCCGCATCGTCCGCACCGGTGCCGGTATCAATTTCACCCGTCCCCTGTCGCGCAATCCTTTTGCCGATTCTGAGTGGACAGCTTCAGTCGGCTTGCAGTACCAGCGAGTCTCAATTACCGATCGTAAAGGCAGGCGCGAATCCAAGGACGAACTCGGCAACCTGTTGAGTTTTAGCGATTCGGGCTCGGACGACTTGACAACACTGCAAGCAGGTGTTGTGCGCGATCGGCGCAACGACCCCCTCCGCCCCACTAGCGGTTCCCTGCTCAGGTTTGGGATAGAACAATCGATTCCTGTCGGTTCCGGCAGCATCCTGTTAAACCGCCTGCGGGCCAGCTACAGCTTTTACCTACCAGTCAAGTACACTAAGTTTGCCCCCGGCCCTCAAACCCTGGCATTCAGTTTTAGAGGCGGCACCGTATTCGGAGATTTGCCGCCCTACGAAGCCTTTGCCTTGGGCGGCGCCAACTCGGTGCGCGGATACGACGAAGGCGACATGGGAGCCGGCCGCAGCTTCCTAGAAGCCAGCGTTGAGTACCGTTTCCCGATTATTTCGTTTCTCGGCGGAGCCCTGTTTTTGGATGCTGGCACCGACTTGGGCACGGGCAAAGATGTCCCGGGCGACCCGGCCGGCATCCGCGGAAAGCCCGGTAGCGGTTACGGTTACGGCCTCGGCGTGCGGATTCAATCTCCTTTAGGGCCGATCCGCATCGATTACGGTATCAACGACACTGGCAACAATCAAATTCACTTTGGGATTGGTGAGCGATTCTAATTGGGAATTGGGCATTGGGCATGGGGCATTGGGCATTGGACATGGGAAATTGGGCATTGGACACTCGTACTGAGCGTAGTCGAAATATTGGGCATTGGACATTTAGAATTGGTAATTGGTAGCAATTAACTAATAGCTAATAACCAATAACCAATAACCCATTACCGATGCCCAATAACCAATTACCAATTACCAATTACCGATACCCAATTCCCTGTTTGGCCCATGCCCCATTCCCAATTCCCAATAACTCATGACTCAACGTACCTTAAAATCTGAATTTGAACTGTCGGGAATCGGTTTGCACAGCGGCGAACAAACTCGCGTCCGAGTTTTGCCTGCTGCGATTGGGGAAGGCCGCTATTTTGTCAGAATTGACTTGCCTGGTAGTCCGATAATTCCTGCCAAAATTGAGGTGGTTTGCCAGACTGCACTTTCAACTGAACTGGCAGGTATCGATGCTCAAATTCGCACTGTAGAGCATCTATTAGGCGCTTTGGCGGGGATGGGAGCGGATAATGCTCGAATTGAGGTTGATGGGCCGGAAGTGCCTCTGCTGGACGGTTCGGCTCAGGTTTGGGTAGAAGCGATCGCCCATACCGGCTTAGTTCCTCAACAATCGAAGCAAGACCAGACTTCCTGCTTCGTCCTAGAACAGCCAATTTGGGTGCGTCACGGGGATGCTTTTGCAGCGGCTTTACCCTCAGCCGAAACTCGATTTAGTTACGGAATTGATTTTGAAGAACAGGCGATCGGCAATCAATGGTACAGTTGGTCGCCAGAGGCAGAAAGTTTTGCGACGGCGATCGCCCCAGCCCGCACTTTTGGACTTGCTCGCCAAGTTGACCAATTGCGACAAGCAGGTTTGATCAAAGGTGGTACCCTAGAAAACGCCCTAGTTTGCGATCGATCCGGCTGGCTCAACCCGCCTTTGAGATTTGCCAACGAACCCGTGCGCCATAAAATCCTAGACTTAGTAGGCGACCTCAGTCTGCTCGGAACTTGGCCAAAAGCTCACTACTTGGCTTACAAAGCCAGTCACAACCTGCACGTCCAACTCGCCCAAGCCCTGAAATCGGAAGCTCTAGCTACCCTAGATAAAAGTTAGGAAAAAACAGGTGATCTGTTAAGATTGCATCTTCCTTCTACCTTCTGCCATACCACACTCAAACGTCTTCAAGCAATGTCTACGCTGACTGAAGTTAACACCCTCAATACTGCTAATTCTGAATCCGTCCCCACCCAAAACGGTGAGGATTCTCCAGCGGTTAAATCTACTTTTACTCTCGAAGAAGTTCAGAAATTATTGCCTCATCGCTATCCTTTTGCACTGGTTGACAAGATTGTTGATTACGTGCCGTCTGAGAAGGCTGTAGGAATTAAAAATGTGACTTTCAACGAACCGCATTTTCAAGGGCATTTTCCCGGAAGGCCGATTATGCCTGGAGTATTAATTGTCGAAGCGATGGCTCAAGTTGGCGGTATTGTTCTGGCTCAGTTGCCCGACATCAAGCAAGGATTGTGGATGTTTACCGGAATTGATCAAGTCAAGTTCCGTCGTCAGGTTGTACCGGGCGATCAGTTGCTGATGACTGTAGAATTGCTGTGGGTAAAACGCCGCCGCTTCGCAAAAATGCAGGCTCTGGCTGAAGTAGACGGACAAAAAGTTTGTGAAGGAGAATTGACGTTTTCGATGGTAGATTAAATTTGTTATTGGGCCTTGGGCATTGGGCCTTGGGCCTTGACCAAACAGGGCATTGCAACAGTCAACAGACAACAGTTAACAGACAACAGTTAACAGACAACAGCCAACAGTCAACAGACAACGGACAACAGCCAACTGACAACAGACAACTGAAAAATGCTTACTTTGATTCACCCAACTGCTGTGATTCATCCCGGTGCTGAACTTCACCCGACTGTAGAAGTGGGAGCTTATGCTGTAATTGGGGAAAGAGTGAAAATCGGGCCGGATACTAAGATTGGCGCCCATGCAATTATCGACGGGCTAACAGAAATAGGCGCTCGCAATCAAATTTTCCCCGGTGCAGCGATAGGTTTGGAACCTCAAGATTTGAAATACGAGGGTTCTCCGACTAGGGTGAAAATTGGCGACAGCAATCAGATTCGGGAATATGTGACAATTAACCGCGCTACTGGAGCGGGGGAAAGCACGACTATTGGCAATCATAATCTATTGATGGCTTATGTTCATGTGGGACACAATTGCGCGATCGCCGATCGAGTAATTATCGCGAATGCTGTAGCCTTAGCCGGACACGTTAAAATCGAGTCTCAAGCCCGCTTGAGCGGTGTTTTAGGCGTTCACCAGTTTGTCCACATCGGCCGCTTGTCTATGGTGGGCGGCTTGAGCAGGATCGATCGAGATGTGCCTCCTTATATGTTAGTCGAGGGGAATCCTTCGAGAGTGCGAGCCATCAACAAAGTCGGTCTCCAACGGGCTGGTTTGACAGAAGAAGATTTGCTAGTTTTGAAAAAAACTTTTCGTATTCTATACCATTCTGGCTACACTCTAAATCAAGCTTTGGAACAGTTGGATTTGTTGCCAGAGAACCCCCATTTGCAGCACCTGCAAAGATTTGTGCAGCAATCTATAACTAAAGGGCGGCGCGGTTTGATTCCTGGCAAAAAGTAAATGAGGTAGAATAAACCTATGAATTAAGCGACTGTTGCCCTATGAATGTATATACTTCAGTCAAATCTACATCCCCTGAAACAGAACAAGATGGCTGCATTAGGTTCTCAGATATTAGTTGGGAGCAATTTGAAGCGATAGAAGCAGCTTTTAAAGATGTCAGAGGTGTGAAATTTTTCTATCTCGATCAAATACTGCAAATTATGACTGTCTCGCCCGAACACGAAATAATCAAGAAAACTCTCTGTATGCTCCTAGAGGCATATATGAGAGCAAATGGGATTCGATTTTACGGTAAGGGCGGGCCGACTTTGGGTGACAGAGAATTAGGCGGTAGAAAAGAGCCGGATGATTCCTATGATATAGGAACTCAAAAAATAGTCCCAGATATTGCTATTGAAGTCGTAATTACCAGTGGTGGCATAAATACTCTAGAGTTCTACAAAAAATTGGGCGTTCGGGAAGTCTGGTTTTGGCAAAATAGTCAGTTATCTCTCTATTACTTAACAGGTGAAAATTATGAGCAGGTGGCCCGTAGTACATTCCTTCCAGCTCTAGACTTAGAATTACTCCTACGCTGTGCTAATATGCCCGATCAATATGATGCTGTTACCGAGTTATTAGCAAACATCTCACCTGTTTAAAGTTAGAATATGAAAATTTTTATTAGCACTGGTGAAGTTTCTGGGGATTTGCAAGGATCTTTGTTAGTTGCAGCCTTAAAACGTCACGCTGTCGCGGCTGGTTTTGAGCTAGAAATAACTGGATTGGGCGGTCCTCGTATGGCGGAAGCTGGGGCTACTATTTTAGGCGATACTGTGGGCATTGGTTCTATGGGTCTGATAGAATCAGTGCCGTATATTTGGCCAACGATCAAAGTTCAGGAAAAAGCTAAACAATATCTCAAAAAATTCCGCCCCGATGCTGTTGTATTGATTGATTATTTGACTCCAAATCTCGGCATTGGCAGCTATATCCGCCGCTGTTTGCCTGATTTGCCGGTGATTTGGTACATCGCACCTCAAGAATGGGTTTGGTGTATTTCTCCTCGCAATACTGATCTGATTGTCAATATTTGCGATCAACTTTTGGCAATTTTCCCTGAAGAAGCTTGTTATTATCAAAAAAAAGGAGCTCAAGTGAGTTGGGTTGGTCATCCTTTGGTGGATAGAATGCAATCTGCGCCCAGCCGGGAAGTTGCCCGCAAAACTTTGGGAATTTTGCCGGAAC
Source organism: Microcoleus sp. S13_B4 (assembly GCF_036700885.1). Lineage (NCBI taxonomy): Bacteria > Bacillati > Cyanobacteriota > Cyanophyceae > Oscillatoriales > Microcoleaceae > Microcoleus > Microcoleus sp. S13_B4. Next base: position 11,849 of record NZ_JAUBPU010000031.1, on the reverse strand, counting down.
AGGTGTCGATCGCGCTAATTCCCGCTTCCAGGCACCAAGAACTCAAGTACCTGATGCCGGTTATATTTGAGGCCGCTCAAATTATTCAAGCTAAATTGCCGGAAGTTCATTTTTGGATTCCGCTTGCTAATCAAGCTTTTCGCAGCAAAATCGAAAAAGCGATCGAGAATTACGGTTTGCGGGCTACTTTGTTAGAAAATCAAACTCTGGAAATCTTGGCTGCTGCCGATTTGGCGATCGCTAAATCTGGTACTGTTAATCTGGAGCTAGCTTTGCTCGACGTTCCGCAAGTTGTCGCCTACCGCGTCAGTCCGATTACGGCGATTATTGCTCGCCACGTGCTGAAATTTTCGATTCCTTTTATGTCTCCGCCCAATTTGGTGCAAATGAAGCCGATCGTCCCGGAGTTGCTGCAAGACGAGGCGACTGCGGAAAATATAGTGAACCACGCACTGGAATTGCTGCAAAATGCCGATCGACGCCAGCAAACTTTGGCAGGTTATCGGGAAATGCGGCAAAGTCTCGGAGATGTGGGTGTGTGCGATCGGGCCGCTGCGGAAATAATGAAAAATGTCAAATTAAATACAGCTTCTTAAAGCAATTTTGGTATTGAAAGGTTATGTATAAACCCGGTTTCTTTGTGGATGGCTCCTTGACAAACCCAAGATTTATTACCAAAAACCCGGTTAATTTTTTAAATTTCTATTAAAGCAACTTTGTTATTGAAATGTTATGCCAAGCAATCGGAAAAAGCGACCGATCGCTGTTGATTTATTTGCAGGTGCGGGCGGCATGACCCTGGGCTTTGAACAAGCAGGTTTTGATGTACTTGCATCAGTCGAAATTGACCCTATTCACTGCGCCACACACGAGTTTAATTTCCCGCTGTGTTCTATTCTGTGCAAAGATGTCACAGCGCTTACGGGCTCGGAAATTCGGAAAAAATCGGCGATCGGGCGGCGCGAGATAGACGTAGTAATCAGCGGTTCGCCCTGTCAAGGATTCTCCATGATGGGCAAGCGCGATGTGGACGACCCACGAAATTCTCTAATTTTTCACTTTCAGCGCTTAGTTTTGGAGCTAAAACCGAAGTTTTTTGTAATGGAAAATGTGCCGGGAATTGCATCAGGAGAACACAAAGAACTCCTGAATGTTTTAATTAGCTCTTTTCAGAAACGGGGCTATAAAGTAGAAGAAAATTATCAAGTTCTCAACGCTGTTCACTATGGAGTGCCGCAAGCTCGCAAACGATTGTTTTTGATTGGGTGCAAAGCAGGTTATGAGCTACCCAAGTACCCTCAGCAAACTACGATACTGCCGAAAATAAAAATTCCTAAACGCTATAAAAAAATTAATTTACCTGCTGTCCCGACAGTTTGGGATGCGATTGGAGATTTGCCGGAAGTGGAAAAGTACAGCGAGTTGCTGCACCGAGATTGGGTAATGGCGGAGTACGGAAAGTGCAGCACTTATGCGAGTATAATGCGCGGAATTGATGGTTTGGATGATGATTATTCCTACGATCGCGAGTACGATCGACAAATCCTCTCTTGTAGTTTGCGAACTAAACATTCTCTGGAATGTATGGAAAGGTTTCATGCTGCCAAACACGGCGAAAAAGAGCCGATCAGCCGTTTTTACAAGCTTCACCCCGACGGAGTTTGCAACACTCTCAGGGCGGGAACCGACAGGGCTAGGGGTGCTTATACTTCGCCGAGACCGATTCACCCGATCGCGCCTCGGTGCATTACAGTCAGAGAAGCTGCGCGACTGCATTCCTATCCTGACTGGTTTAGATTTCACGTTACAAAATGGCACGGTTTTCGCCAAGTCGGAAATTCTGTACCACCGCTACTGGCCAAAGCTGTAGCAGCCCAGATCATTAACGCTTTGGGCGTGCAAGCAATTAAGCCGAGTCTCAAACTGACATGGGGAGATGATTCGTTGCTTAAACTGAATTGGTCGGAAGCAGAACAATATTATCTAAAAAGTTAAGAGTTAGATTTAATTATCTGTAATTGGGAATGGGAAATTGGTAATTGCTAATTGGTAAATAAGTAGTGATTTTTGCCTTTCATCTCCTTCTACAGGCCGGGTTAGATCCAATCGCATAACTACTTATAGCAATCCTAAATCATTTGTGAATTTCTTACTCCCTCCCCTTGGGTTCGGGGAGGGTTGGGGTGGGGTAAAAAATTTACGACTCATGCAAGGATTGCTATATGCAGGACTACCCGGAATTAAGCGCGGGTTAGCGTCCCCTGCATCAGTGAACACAGTTCGATGATCCGCACGAGATGTCCCCGGTAGTTAAAGAAACCGGGAATGTATTCCAGCCCGTTGTGCAGTTTTTTTAAGATGACAGTGGGAACTACTTCGACTAGGGGCCTGCAATCCAAGGCGTAGTGTCCTATACATCAAATAGGAACATCAACATCTGGATACCATTGGAGATTTTAGATGGTGAAAGGCTGCCGGAAAAAATTTTGAGAAATTTCACTGAGTTTTGCAACAATTACAAGTCTTTTGGAATTCTAGAGCTATTGTGTAAAAAGTGTATTTTCAGGAGACTCAACTACTATGGGTTGGTTTAAAAGACTGTTCGGACTCGAAAAGCCTGAAGCCCCGGCTGAACCGATGGCACAAGTAGTACAGCAAGCAGCCCAAGCGCAATCCATCGCTCCTGCTAAAGTCGGCCCCGACGGAAATTTTGACGAAAGCGGCCTGGCGAAGCGGGTGGCTTTAGCTTTTGACGGCGATCCAGAAGTTGCTGATATCGAGACTGTTTATGTAGCTCAGCTCAGCAGCACGGTTGTTCTCAAAGGTCAAGTTCCCAGTCAGGAAATTCTCGACAAGTTGGTGGCGATCGCCTCTGCGGAAGAAGGTGCCACAAACGTGCAAACCGATCAGGTGACAGTCGGGTAGTTCTTCCCAAGCGAAGCTGTTTCGCTCCGGGTGCGGCTCGAATTAGTCAAAAGCTCGATTAAACCCGCTGCGGCGGGTTTTTTCCTGCCCTCTCCCCCGAAAAATATTAATTTTTGTAAAATTAACGGATTTATGTTAAAAAACAGTATAATTGAATACAGAAACTAAAAAAGTTTTAGCTAAGAAAACCCACCCTGACCTGACTGCCCTTTTTATCTCCATACATATAAGGATCAAAAAATATGAAACTTACTTATCGCGGCGCAAACTACGAGTATGATATTCCGACTGTCGATATGATCGAAGGGGAAGTCGCGGGCAAATATCGGGGCCAAAACTGGAACTATCGCTATCCGAGACACATTCCCGCCCCAAATAAATACGGTGGCACAAACTATACTACAAAGCGAGATTCTCAAGCTGGCGATCGGGATGTCGCAGCAGCTCGCGCCTCAGCGACGCCGGAATATTATCCAACAGTTGTGGAAGTGGCGCAAGTGCACCAGGCGAATATTTGCAATATTCTCGATCGCAGAAAGCAAGCAGCCAAAGCCAATGGCGATGAAAGACTGCTGCGCTTGCTAGAAATTGAGTCGAGACAGATGGTGTGTTAGAGAAAAGCTTCAGAAAACAAAGCGTTTGTCAAGAGGGGAGAAATCAAAAGTGGCTTGATTTCCCCCCTCTTCCCATAAAGCAATTTTCAGGTAAGTAAAGTACAAATAAACCAGTTTCTGTCACCCCTTGACACAAACCACCTGCTTCAGAGTCGCCACCACTTCCACCAAATCCGACTGCTGACTCATCACCTCATCAATTGGCTTATAAGCCCCCGGAATTTCATCTAAAAATTGCTCATCTTTCCGGCACTCAACCCCCTCAGTCTGCCGCACAAAATCATCGAGAGTAAATACATTCTTCGCTTGATTTCGAGACATCAATCGCCCCGCGCCGTGACTGCAACTACAGTAACTTTCAGCATTTCCCTTCCCTTTAACAATGAAAGACTTCGCCCCCATCGAACCCGGAATAATCCCGTAATCCTCTACTTGTGCGCGCACAGCACCCTTGCGAGTCACATACACATCTTCGCCAAAATGCACCTCTTTTTCCGCGTAATTGTGGTGGCAATTCACCTCTAATAACGGCTTAACAGATTTGCCGCCCGCGACGTGCTTTTCCACAAGTCGCTTAAACCGATTCATCATCACATCGCGATTAAAACGAGCATAATCTTGCGCCCACTGCAAATCGTGCCAATAAGCCGCAAACTCCCGCGTACCCGCTACAAAATAAGCCAAATCTTTGTCAGCCAAACTAATTTCTGCCAGTTTAGCTAAATCTTTAGCAGTCTCGATATGCTGCTGTGCGAGCAAATTTCCAATGCCGCGAGAACCGGAATGCAGCATTAGCCAAACAAAGTTTTCAGTATCAACGCACACCTCAATAAAATGATTACCGCCGCCGAGGGAACCCATTTGTTTTAAGGCTTTATTGTTTTGGTGCTGCACACCTTGATGAAGTTCCTTAAACTCGCCCCATCCCTGCCAGTTGGTGACAGTTTTTTCTACTTCCTTGTTTTCCGCAAATCCCACGGGAATTGCGGCTTCGATATCGAGGCGAATTTGTTTGAGTTTACCTTCTAATTTTTCAGCCGTGAATGGCATTTTAATCGCAGCCATCCCGCAACCAATATCCACACCCACGGCAGCCGGAATAATCGCTTCTTTTGTGGCAATTACTGAACCGACTAAAGCACCTTTTCCTAAATGTACATCGGGCATTAGTGCGACGTGTTTGAATACAAAGGGTAAAGATGCTACGTTTGCGGTCATCTTGGTTTCTTTTTCGCCTAGGGCGTGATTGGCCCAAGATAATACTGGTTTTGGGGTTGATATGTCTAATTTTTCGTAGGGCATTTTTGTTTAAGTTTGTTTTGCCAGGTTGTTATGTAGTATTATTGTAATACAAAGAGTTTCGGATGTCAAACACACTAATTCTCGTAGGGTGCGTCAGTCTGGAATTTCTTTTGGGAGTCATAGAATGTTTACTGACGCACCTTACCCACTAATTCTTGCCGCGTCAACTGAACATCAAATGCAGTAGCGGTATTGTTGGTAAATCCGACAGTCCGACAGGGAATGAATTCCCTGTCTCATAGCTAAATTCCTCTAAAAGAGGACTAAAATCGATCGCACTTCCGGTCACAATCTACAGTCGGTTAAAACCGACAGTCCGACAGGGAATGAATTCCCTGTCTCATAGCTAAATTCCTCTGAAAGAGGACTAAAATCCATCGCACTTCCCGTCAAAATCTACAGTCAGTTTTAACCTACTTTCGCTTTGAGACAGGGGTTTAAACCCCTGCCGGATTGCGGGAAAGTGCGTATTTGCGGACGCTACATTTTACAAATTCGGAGTCTTTCCCGCCGTCTTCTGCAGGGGAATAGCAACTGTCTGCGGTTTCTTCTTCCCTGCCAACATCCCAAAGAAGTCGTGCAGCCAAATATAGAAACAGGGAATAATAAACAGCGTCAGCAAAGTTGCCAGCGACAAACCGGAAAACACCACCACACCCAAAGGTTGCAGAAACTCCGAACCCTCTCCAATTCCCAAAGCTAGGGGAAATAAACCCAAAACTGTGGTAATAGTTGTCATCAAAATCGGCCGCAAGCGCTGAGGTGCCGCCCTGAGAATTGCCGTGGTGCGATCGACCTTTTCATCTTCCAGAATTTGGTTCGCCAACTCCACCATAATAATCGCATTATTCACAACAATTCCCACCAGCAAAATCGCCCCCACAATCACCGTTGCGCCGATCGCAGTTTTAGTCGCATACAGCCCGAAAATCCCCCCAGCCAAAGCCAGCGGCACCGTTAACATAATCACCAGCGGATCGACAAGCGAATTGTACTGCACCGCCATCACCACAAATACCAAAAACGCCGCCAAAGATCCCAAAACAATCAGCGAACTTTGCAATTCCCGGTTAGTTTCCGCCGCAGAACTGGGTATAACTCGTACTCCCGGCGGCAATTTGATTTCCGACAAAACTGCATCCACTTGTTTCAAAGCATCCCCCAAACTCGCGCCCTTATTCACATTCCCAGCAATCATGAAAACTTGGCGCTGGTTAAGCCTTTGAATTTCCCCAGGCGCTTTTCCCAGTTCAATATTCGCCACATCGCTCAAGCGGATAATGCTGTTATCCCTAGCAGTTAAAGGAATAAATTTTAGTGCAGAAATCGATTGAACAGCAGCGCGATCGAACTGTACCCGCACATCAACCAAACGGTTAAAGGTAGTCGATCGCCTAAAACGCAGATTGACATAAGTTGCGAGGGGCTTTGGAATCTCTGTAAGTTATCGCAATCAAGAACAGGCATCTTGCCTGTTCCTAAAGTCTTCTTCCCTTTTCCCTCTTCTTTCTTCCTTCTTCCTTCATTTACTGTACTTGACTGCCGTGGGCGCGGGGATCGGAGCTACTTGTTTTCACAGCCCCTGTGGGAGGAGTAAAATTAGAAACTTGACCAGAAGATTTCGCGTGTGGCAGGGGTTTTCCTGCAATTAAAGCTTCTAAGTTAGCTTCCATAATACTGCGCGGCATTTCGCCCATCGTTTCAGCAACGGCGCTACCTTTATCGGTCAAATAAACAAAGTGCGGAATGCCATCTACTCGATATTTTGTGATTTCTGGCAGCCATTTGTCATTGTCTACATTCAGCATTACAAAATTTAGAGGTTCGGCATACTTCTCTTTGATTTCTCTGAGATCGTTAGCCATTGCCTGACAGCTACCGCACCAATTAGCATAAAATTCCATGAGTGTGGGTTTGCCGTTTACCAAAGCTGTTTCTAATGGCGTCGAAGCTGTTGCCATTTCGGTGAGACTGCTTGAGGGCGTTTGGGTTTGCAGCCCGAAGAAGATGGATATTGAAAGGGCGATCGCGGCTAACACGATCAATAAGTTTCTGAGGCGCGTGGCGACTTTTGTTTCGGGATTCTTGGCAGCGGGGGGGACAGTTGAGTTGGGCGAATTCTGCGTCATAAAATAAATTGCGGTTTTATTTCTATGTTTGTATTTTAAATAGATTCAGATTATACCACCTTTTGAGATAATCAGACCAATCTCATAAAAATTTTTGAAGAGGCCAGAATTAGACCAAGTGCGCTAAAACATAAGATAACTAAGATTGTTTGTAAATTATCGAGGACTTGCAGGGTGAAAAAACGGGTAACACTGACGTTTCCCCAACGATCGATCCAAATGCCTGTCACCTATCGACTAGCAAAGGATTTTAATGTTGCCGCCAACATTATCCGCGCTCAGGTGGCTCCAAATCAAGTGGGCAAACTGGTGCTAGAGTTATCAGGGGACATTGACCAACTAGAAGCGGCGATCGACTGGATGCGATCGCAAAACATCGGCGTTTCCTTAGCCAGCCGGGAAATACTCATAGACGAAGATATCTGCGTTAACTGCGGTTTGTGTACCGGGGTTTGCCCGACAGAAGCCTTGACCCTTGACCCAGAAAGCTTTAAACTAAGTTTTGCTCGATCGCGGTGTATCGTTTGCGAGCAGTGCATCCCTACCTGTCCCGTGCAAGCTATTTCTACTAACCTCTAGCCCCTGTACAAAGTTTTCTGGATCATCATCTTTTTTTTGCCGGGTTCTCCTAATTGTGCCATTGGATGAAAAAAAACTCTTGGGTTTCCCTAACTCTACTTTTTGTTACTTATTTCACTTTTGGCTGGAAATTATCTGAGTTTGATGTTCCCCCGCACCTGACTTGGTTTCTAGCCATAGCTTCAATTTTAGTGTTGGCTGTCGCCTTGTCGTTCCCTCTGAGAGACATAAAAGCCTTCATGGTGCGCTGGTTTTCGAGTGATTTCGGTGCTTTTCTTTCTATTATTCTAGGAGCTTTTGTGGCAGTGGTAGTTTTTACCTGGATGCACCTTTTTGCTACTTGTTTAGTCTTGATTTCAGCCGGAGCTTTGGCAAGACTCGATATTCAAATATCTGGTTGGAAAAATTGGCGGGCTTTTGCGGTATTAGCTAGTATTTGTTTAACAGGTGTGGGGCTGGGTGGAGGGATCGAGTTTTTATTAAAAACAGGCAGGCTCGTATTATCTTAATTAGAAACGGGAAATTCACCCAACCCAATTCTACAAGTCGCAACGCAGATTTAGCCCAAAACTATCAGAGCGCCCATCAATAAATACAGCTTATTTTTTTTCTATCCCCCACCCCCGGATTAATGCCCGGTTCTGCGGCGTAATCATAGCAGTTTTCAAGCCTGGTGAGGTACAGCATCTCAATTGCCGATTCCTCGTTGGTTGTTACTAATGCCCCATTCCCAACCACCCATTCCCCATTACCAATTACCAATTACCGACGAACCTGAAGTGGAACTGAAAACCGCTATGGCAATATTGAGGTGTAGCGACTTTTGCTCAAAATGTTATTCCCAAGAGTCCGCAAGTCGGGCAGCCAAAAACTCGATCGCAATAAAAAAGCAGCTTTAGGGAGCTGCTCGTCAGAATGCATGAGGTATTGTTTTTAGAATAGGACAGGTTGAATTCGATCGGTGCTGGGTTACATTTTTTGATACGGGAGAGTTGATGAGTGAATGGACGATCGTAAAATCGTCACATAGCACGATAGCATTGATGCTAAATTTCCCGACAATCAAGTTAGCGTTTAACTGTCCTTGCGCCCTACAGCCCTTCAGCGGTGGGGCCATTTTATTTTTAGGGAGAACTCAATAGCCGACTTTAACGCATCAGACGAGTCTGCCATTAGTTCTTGTATAAAATTTCCGCATCGCCCCATCCTCATACTTATAAAAGTTACGCATCACATCCACTCAAACCCGGTGGATTCCCAAACATTGGAAGGTTAAACGGAGACACTCAGGCAAAAACCAGTATTTTTACCGAAGTCATACCATTTTAGATTTTAGATTTTAGATTTTAGATTTTAGATGTTGGGAATGACTGATGAATCTGGTTGTTTGGAGCTTGTGTAGGGTTGCATTATTTTTGGGAACTAATACCAAAAGTCCTGAGCAACCTGTTATTGTGTCAGCAACTCAGTTTCTGAATGTATCAATTGAGATCAGGCCCGGTTTCTGATTTGATAACTTTTTGGATTTCCTCGATCGCCCTAGTCGCCACTGCTTCAGGCCTTTCGCCCACACCAGCATAGACTCGGACATCTGCTTGAGTGTAGAAACGCTCTCGCTCTTTAAAAAGGCTTTGCAGCTTAGATTTGATCTCGCCCTCCTGCAGTAGGGGTCGAGCGGTGTCCGAACGCAGTCGATCGTACAGTTGATCTACAGGCACATCCAGCCAAACCACTACACCGTAGTGCAAGTAACCCCAATTCATCGATCGGGCCACAATGCCACCGCCCGTAGCCACAACCGAATTTTGATACGCAGACAATTCGCCGAGCACTTTAGTTTCTAGTTCCCGAAAAGCCTCTTCCCCTTCTCGCTCGAAAATCTCAGCAATTGACTGATTAGCAACTCGAACAATTAGCTCATCAGTATCAAAAAAACGGTATTTTAATTTTCTTGCCAGAATCCGCCCTACCGTTGTTTTCCCCGCACCCATCATCCCGACAAGATAGATATTTACTCCCCTCAACCCATCCACTGCCAAATCCTCCGATATTTTTCTATTTTTTCAGGTTAATCGATCCGCCACTGGGGCGATCGTCGTCCTCAAACTCATCACCCTCATCCAATCCCCAATCATCCTCTGCTTCTGCAAGAGGATTTATTGGTGCTTCCTCAGCGGGTTTAGGAATCTCCCCTCCCGGAGGAACCAGCACTCGATACTCCGCATCGTATACAGCCTCAGTTTGCCCCACCCCAGACTGGTTTGGATCTCGATAGCCGTAAGAGTATACTGAGCCAGCCCAAGATTTGCTTTTCGGTTCCTGCTGAGCTTCGTAAGCCCTCGGATTTGCCCCTGGAACATCATTTACCTGCGGTCTATCGGGAAAATCGCGATCGTCCCCCCAATCGTCATCACCCCCTTGAGAGCCAGATTTTGAGCCATCTGAGACCCAATCATCCTCATCGTCTGCCGCTGCATAAGTCCCCGGTTGAGCGTAATCCGTCGCCCCATCCGGGTTCGGAGTTTCTTGCAGAAAAGTCCGGGAACTGTAACCGGCCGGCGTACCGTACTCAGTTCGGTAGGAACCAGCAGCCTGAGTTTGGCTATTTTCCCTATTCATATCCGGGTCAATTCCCTCTTTTCTAGGAGGGGGAGGTGGCGTGTAAGGCGTTCTCCTTTCCTCTGGGAAAGTATCGGGCCGGCTGCGACTGGATCGGCCGGTGCGGTCTCTCGTTAGAGATAGGTAATTTGAAAAAGCCAGCAAACCAGAAATCAATAAAGATGTGAGAGCTCCCACCACCATGCTGAGAAGAATCCAGATAGATAAGGGCAAAGCAGGCGATCGAACTCCCAAAAACACCAGCGATAATGCTGGCTCCACATTTTGCAGGGCAAAAATAGTCAGCCCCACCACAATTACTAGCAAAAATACAGGTCGCATATTAAAAATATTGGTAATTGGTAATTGCTAATTGCTAATTGGTAATTTAAACTAACAAATCATCAATAACAAATAACAAACTGTCAACTGTCAACTAACTCCCTTCTTCTTCCTTCCAGCGTTTGATAGGAACGCAATCAATCCCCAACTGGTCTAAAGCGCGAGCCACCACAAAGTCTACCAAATCTTCAATAGTTTGCGGATTGTGATACCAAGCAGGAATCGCTGGTACAATTCTAGCTCCAGCTTCTGCCAAGGTAGTCAAATTCCGCAGGTGAATCAAGCTAAAAGGCGTTTCGCGAGGCACGAGTACCAATTTTCGCCCCTCCTTGAGCTGAACGTCGGCCGCTCTTTCGAGCAAATCCGAACTCAAGCCAGCCGCCAATTTGCCCAGCGTACTCATGCTACAGGGAATAATCATCATCCCTTGGGTACGAAAGGAGCCACTAGCAATATTAGCACCGACATCTTGCCAGGGATGGCACCGAAGTTTACCCATTGTGGCTACTCCTGCTTGTTCCCGCCAGAATTCCTCTTGAAGCGTCGGTTCTGCGGGCATTCGGATGTTCTGTTCGCTTTGCCAAACCATGTAAGTAGATTTCGATGCTACCAGTTCCACGGCGCGATCGGCTTCCAACAGATATTTCAGAGTTCGCACCGCATAAATCAGTCCCGATGCACCGGTAACTCCTACAATTAGAGGTTGGGCGGGGACTGAAACAGAATTAGTCATGAGCAATTATCCTTTAATTATTGTAGTAGTAACGTGGGTATTGCACACTTACGAGTAGTTTGGTATAAAATTAATGCCACCTAAAATTATGCCCGTTTATGAAAAAAAATGCTGCTCATTCTCTTGCTGTTTCTGGTAAAACTACTGTACTTAACCTCGATGATTACAAATGTTACCACACTTTAGCCTCAGCCCTAGTTAAAGAAGATAAATTAGATGAAGCCGCTGTCGTCTACCTGCGCGCTATTGAGCTTTACGTGAACTGTTCGTGGCTGCACCACTATTTAGGAAATGTCCTGCAAAAACAAGGTAAATTAGCTGAAGCCGTCTGTGCTTACCAGCAGGCTATTGAGCTTTATCCCAATTTTTCTTGGTCGCACAACAATTTAGGCAATGCTTTAGAAAAACAGGGCAAGCTAGAGGAAGGTATCGCAGCCTACCGCCGTGCTATTGAGCTTTATCCAAATTTTTATTTATTTCGTACCAACTTAGATAAAGCTTTGCAAAAAATAAGTCATCTCAGCGTCTTTACACCTAAATCTTATTCTAACCCACATTCCGCACCCCGACTGTCACATGGGGTGCGGGTGGGCTGCGGTTCGCGAGTCGTGTTCAGGGCGACCAAAA
>NZ_JAUBPU010000030.1:0-69701 GCF_036700885.1 Microcoleus sp. S13_B4 | reverse complement strand
TTGCCCGGATGGTCATATTTGGGGCCGCGTTTTTTTCCTTTTTTTCGCTTGCTTTTGTCGCTGGGCTTGAGGAGCAGTTCTGCTGATGGGGGAGTAGAACTGTTTGATGAGGTGCGGTTTTTTAGCTTCTCTAACGCTTCTTTTAACTGTTCAATCTCCTGTTGCTGCTCTTCGATCAGGCGTTGTTTTTCTGCCAGTTTTCGTTGTTGCTGTTTGAGCTGCTGCTGTTGTTTTAGTAGCCATTCTCCCAAAGACAACACTGCAATAGCCATCTTCTCTACTACAATGGGTATCTCTACTGGTTGGTTTGTCAGCGCTGTTGGATTCGGCATGACAGCTACTATACTCTATTTTAACCTCTTTGGCTCAAACTCTTACCACAGTTGCTCCCCGGCCAGCTATGACCCATCATTGGCGATACCGCAACGCAGTTGCGGTGAGCAGTTACGGGGGTCTTTGATTTGGGCAAATACTAATGCCATTTTTTCTGTCAGTTCAGTTGCCTGAGCTATACTCAATTTTTTTGACCTTTTAATCCTGTGTTTGTCAGAGGTGAAACCTGATGCCATAAGACCGACCTACTAAGTAAGATAGAAACTTTGTACTCACCAGTCTACTAGATAACATCTCCGATCCTCAAACGATATCTGTGATTATATAAATGTGCCAAATTATCTGTATTTTTAACTACCAAATTAGATGCGCTTACCCTGGTAAAAATGCAGGTACGCAAAATAGTTGAAATGTATCGATCGCCACAAATAAAATTCTGCGATCGCGAAATGCCAAGAACCCAGCATGAGTAATCACCACACTGACGATCGCTAAAGCTCGGCTCAAATCAAATTCAGCGAACCGATGAGAAACTTTTTGCATCGTAAAAATTAGATTGTAAAAATTTGAATCAAATTAGGAATTTTTTGTTTGATGAGCAGGGTATCATAAAATCTTATATTTGCTTTTCTCTTCACAAAACTTATCTCAGCAACAATAAGTCACCGAGTGCTGGAATTGAGGAAGAAAGACTATAAAGACTATTCCGAAAAAAATCTACCTAAATTAGGTAGACTTTTAGAAAGGTTCCAGCCATGAGTTAACTGTTGGCTAACCGTTGTTGTGATGGATGTGCGACGCAGAAACACTATCCAACTGATCGCGCCCGTTGCGGATCACGCGCAGCATATCGCTCAGCTTGTGCTCGATATTATCGAGCACTTGGTCAGCATAATCGTCGGCTCCGTTTTGAATTTCCTCGCATTCAGCCATCGCCCTGACTCTCATCTCTTCCAATTCCTCTTGAGCCTGGTAGCGAATTTGTTCGACTTCCGCCAGCGTGGCCTGCTGAATTGCCTCACAGTCGAGCAAAACTTGCTGGCGCAACTGATCTGCCTCTATCTTCGCCTGCTGGAGCAGGCCCATATCGTTTAAAATTTCTGCTGCTCGTTGTTCTGCGGCTTCTATCACTTCCTGAGCGTAAAGTTCCGCCTCTTGAAGCAAGTCGTCCTTGTGCCGGATGATCGTCTCGGCTTCCTGAAAGGCGATCGGCAAATTTAGCCTCACCAAGTCTAACTGATCGAGCAACTGTTCTTCATCCACCAGAGTGCGTCTGGTCATAGGAATTCGCGGGCTGTCGAGAACAATTTCCTCAAGCCTGTTCAATTCCCGCTGGATGTCTACTCCTGCGGTTCGGGTGGGGTCTCCGAAGGCGGCTGTGTTCTGAGGTGATTCGTTCTCAGTGCGGAGGCCGGTACTATCGGGTTCGATGCGAGTTGGTTCCTGCTGGCGTAACATTTGTAAATATCTAGGGCGACGTGTTTCGGAACAAGATGATCTACGGAGCCACCAAACTTGGCTATTTCTTTAACTACACTACTACTTAAAAAGCTGTACTCGTTAGAAGTTGCCAAAAAAACTGTTTCAATTTCACCCAGAAGGGTTTTATTGGTGTGGGCCATCTGGAGTTCCATTTCAAAATCTGTTAATACCCGGAGCCCCCGCAGCAGCACTTTGGCTTGTCGAATGTTAGCATAGTTTACTGTCAAACCCTCAAAACTGTCTACTTCTACATTTGGCAAGTGTTGGGTAGACCGCAGGATCTGCTCGATCCGTTCCTCTACGGTGAAGAGAGGGGTTTTGCTGGGGTTTCTGACTACGGTAACAATTACCAGATCAAATAGTTTAGATCCCCGCTCGATAATGTCTGCGTGACCGAAGGTTATGGGGTCAAAGCTGCCTGGATAGATTGCAATCACGAGTTTTGCTCAAAGGAGTGGGGGAGTGGAGGAGTGGGGAAATGGGAGAATGGGTAGAGTGGGGCCGTGGGAGGGTGGGAGAGTGGCAAAGCCGGAGATGTGGAAAATCTTCCTTCTTCCCTCTTCCTTCTTCCTTCTTGCCTCTACTTTTTCATGGAATGAGCTTTGTAGAAAGTTTCGAGGCTTTGCTTGTCGCCGACAAACCGCCAATGCCAAGGCTCGTAACTGACGCCTTGGGGATTGTTTTTGGAGAAGGACATTTCAAAGCTGAAGGCGACGGCGTTGGCTTCTAGCCACTTGAATGCTTGGGTATTTTCAAAGCTGGGACTGAGGTTGGTATCCGGGGCGCTGCCGTCGCCGATGTCGATCGCATAACCGGTGTGGTGTTCGCTGTAACCTGGAGGGGCGCTGACTTCGGCTCGCTTGCTGGCGTTTTGCCTGCGTTCGGCTTTCACGTCAAAAAATACGTGCTGTTGGTCTTCCACGGAGCGAAAGCCGGATATGGGAGCAAAGTAAATGCCTGATGCCGCTGCGGCGTTGGCCATTTCCTGATACTTTGCTGCTGCTGAGGTGCGAAGTTTGACGCTACCGTCGGGGGTGACGCCTACCAAGTCTTTGGCTGGTGCTTCGGGGTAAGGCAAGTGTCCCAGCAGGTTGTCTGGGGTTGCGGGGTCGGTGCCGGCTTTGGGCTTGGTAGCTGGACTCGCAACCGACCCAGACGCGGAACTCACCGGTGCTGGGTTTTGTTGAGTTTGCTCTGCCTGACTGGTGGCTGGGAACAAGTTAAAGTTGAGGTGCAGCCAGATGCTGACCCCACAGCCTAATGCGGCCAACCCTAGCAGTTTCCAAATCAGCCCTTTTTTCTTGGACTGACTCTGCCCTGCTTCTAGGTATGGGTGGTCTCGCACTGCTTCTGGAATTTCGTCGGCGACAAGCTCCGAGGCTTGCGGGGGTTTTCTTGACAGACTAGCGTTATCCAAGCCAGCTCCACTCCTGCACTTCAATAAGGCTCAACGTTAAAAATTGTAGACCGATATGGGCGATCGAACAGCTACAATTGCCGCTGAGAATATATCATTTCTTTCAGACTTCGCCCCGTCCCATCCGCCAACTCTCGCATCTGTTGCTTGGGCCCACAGTCGATCGTCCCTGCGAGGTCGAACTGGTTGGCGCTGGTAGCGCTGGTTTATTTTAAGTGTAATTTGTTACTCTTCGACAAAATCCAACAATTCTTCGATCGACACATCAAACGTCCGGGCCAATTTTAGGAGAGCACCGATGTCAGCCATTGCCATACCGGGCGAGCGGGCATAACTTTTTACAGTATTGTAGGATACTCCAGAGCGATCGTCTACTTGCTTTAGGGCTCGGGCTTCGAGCGCCGTTAAGGTCTAATTAGTAGCTTAAAGCTCGATCGCCCAAAATCAAACATTACCAACTTCCGCCAACTCAGTAGCACTAACAGAATCTTCCTCTTCCGGTTGATCTCCTTCATCAACCGCAACCGTTAATTTCAATCCCAGAGCCTTCAGCCAACTTGCCAAAGCATAAATTGTCGCACTTCCTTCTCCCGACAACAAAACATCTAATTTTTCCAAATGCAATTTAGCATCCTCTGTAGACATATTTGGTTCGCCAAGAGCCTCAAATACATTGCTAAGTGCGAGTTCCAGCAAACCAGGTTCAGGCTCTTCGTCTTCCAAATGCGCTGTTAGATAAGCCGCAGCGTGTATTTTATCCTTGAGCGCTTCTATCAGATAGCCCTGGTAACTATCGCTCGTTGGCATTTTCGCGTTCTCCATATTCTTTCCAATACTCATACGCTTTGCGGATATCTTGTTCTTGAGTGCTTTTATCCCCACCCCAGAGAAGAAGAACTATTGTTGACCCCAATTGTCCGAAGTACACGCGATACCCCGGCCCAAAATCAATTTTTAATTCGCAGACTCCTTCCCCAACAGACTTGCTGTTTCCTAAATTCCCTAAGCGAACTCGGTCAAGGCTTTGCTCAATTTTAACTACCGCATTCAAATCTCGAAGGGAACTAACCCACTCTGCGAAAGGATTTCTACTGTCTGGGGTAATATAACGTCTAATTTCCCTCGGCTGTACTTCCATAAAGTCGATCGTACTTGCAGCCTCATCTTAATATCGGCGATCGCCCCGTATCCAACCTTCTTCACCTGGGCAAACTCAAGATCACCGATCGAAAGGAACTCTGCGGTTAGGGGTAGTGTAACGCTCAATTTCTCTCGGTTGCGCTTCCATAATCTTGATTTTAGCGACGATCTCAGTCCAATCTGGCAGCCGCGCCCGATCGGCCCTTGACTCCATGCGCTACAATTATTAAGAAATCTTTAGTTAGATCCGTTTAACGTTCCAGACGCATTATGAGTCTTCCCATTCGCAACGTCGCCATCATTGCTCACGTCGATCACGGCAAAACCACCCTTGTGGACGCTCTCCTCAGACAGTCCGGGATCTTCCGCGAAGGGGAAGAAATCCCAGATTGCGTCATGGACTCCAACGACATCGAGCGCGAACGTGGCATTACCATCCTTTCCAAAAACACCTCCGTCAGGTACGGAGAAACCCTGATCAACATCGTCGATACCCCCGGACACGCGGACTTCGGCGGAGAAGTCGAACGAGTTCTCGGCATGGTTGACGGCTGTCTGCTGATCGTAGACGCCAACGAAGGCCCGATGCCGCAAACCCGCTTCGTGCTCAAAAAAGCCCTAGAAAAAGGATTGCGCCCGATCGTATTTGTCAATAAGATCGATCGCGAGCGAGCCGACCCCCACAAAGCCGTCGATAAAGTTTTGGATCTGTTCCTCGAACTAGGTGCTGACGACGATCAGTGCGAATTTCCCTATCTCTTCGGTTCCGGCTTAAGCGGTTACGCCAAAAAACACCTCGAAGACGAAGGGGTAGATATGAAGCCCCTCTTTGAAGAAATCCTCGACCACGTACCACCCCCCGTAGGCGACCCCAACAAGCCACTACAACTGCAAGTAACCACCTTAGATTACTCAGAATACGTCGGTCGCATCGTCATCGGCCGCATCCACAACGGCACGATTAGAATCGGTCAACAAGCAGTCTTAATCACCGAAAGCGGCGCGATTGTCAAATCAAAAATTACCAAATTGATGGGCTTTGAAGGCCTGAAGCGGATTGATATTCCAGAATCTTCTGCTGGTAATCTTGTCGCCGTTGCCGGTTTTGCTGATGCGTATATTGGCGAGACAATTACCTGCCCCAACGACCCGCAAGCGCTGCCTTTAATCAAGGTAGATGAACCGACTTTGCAGATGACTTTCTCGGTGAACGATTCGCCGTTCTGCGGTCAAGAAGGAAGTTTGGTGACATCTCGGCAAATTCGCGATCGGCTAATGCGAGAACTCCAAACTAACGTCGCCTTGCGCGTCGAAGAAACCGAATCTCCCGACAAATTCCTCGTATCCGGCCGTGGCGAACTCCACCTCGGAATCCTGATCGAAAATATGCGTCGCGAAGGATACGAATTTCAAGTATCCCAGCCGCAAGTAATCTACCGCGAAATCGGCGGTCGTCCCTGCGAACCTTTTGAATGTTTGGTATTAGACGTACCCGAAGAAGCAGTCGGCGGCTGCATCGAACGCCTCGGTCAGCGGAAAGCAGAAATGCAAGATATGCACGTCAGCAGCACCGGTCGCACCCAAATCGAATTTTCAGTCCCCGCTCGCGGTTTGATTGGATTCCGAGGCGAGTTCATGCGGTTGACTCGCGGCGCTGGAATTATGAACCACAGCTTCCTCGACTATCGCCCCCTCGGTGGAGAAATTGTCGCCCGTCGCAACGGAGTATTGATTTCCTTTGAAGAAGGAGTTGCAACTACTTATTCACTGAAAAATGCTGAAGACCGCGGCGTATTTTTCATTACCCCCGGAACCAAGGTTTACAGAGGGATGATTATCGGAGAAAACAACCGAGATGAAGACATGGAGCTGAATATTTGCAAGTCGAAGCAGTTGACAAACCACCGGGCATCTGGCGGTGAAGAATTGGCACAATTGCAAGCGCCAGTCGATATGAGTTTGGAACGTGCTTTGGAGTACATCGGCCAGGATGAATTGGTGGAAGTAACACCGAAATCAATTCGCTTGCGGAAGGTTTCTAAGAAGTTGGTTAAACGCTAAAACAACTTGTAGGGTGCACATTGTGCACCCTACGTTTTATCGGCAGTAACAACCTGCCATAATTTTAAAAATTATATATTAGCCAATTGTGCTTTTGTTATTTTACTTAATTATCGAATAAATTGATATTTATGAGTAGATGTTTCCCTGAAAGCCTTTAAACACTATCCAAATAAGGTTTTCGGAAAACCATAAGTATTGCGATTAGATAAAACTTTTTCAACATTAAGTCGAGCGAGAATTTGATCGCCGTTTTCCTTTTCCTTAAATCCAGAATATATCTGTTTTAGTTCGCCTTTGGGAGGGCTAAGAGTTTTATTTTAATATTTATTTCTATATCATAGTATGCCTTTTATGTCAATCGGCACATCGCGATTCTCATAGCCGATCGCGCGATCGACTAACCGCCACAATATGTTTTAATTTATATTTGAGCAAAATCCAAGCAAAACCAGCCATGAGTCCTAAATCAATAGCCGTAATCAACTTCAAAGGCGGTGTCGGAAAGACCACCGTCACTTGGAGTCTGGGAAATATTATATCCCAAGGAACAGACTTAGAAGTCTTGATGTTAGACTTAGATCCGCAAATGTCGCTCACAGAGGCGATCGGACTTAACGAAAATACAGGTCATTTAGATGACAAATTTGGTAAGTGGTACGAACAATCTCTCAAGCACAGACTCACAATTTACGACGCTCTCGAAGTCTTTAAAAAAGCCGGACAAAACTTTAAATTTCCAGTTGGTTTCGACACCATTTATCAGATTGACGAACAGTTACATTTTGTCCCTTCAGTTGAAGAATTGTATTGGTTGGATATCGATGGATTTGAGGGAAAAAGTGTTAAAGACTTCATCCGCAGATTCATCGGCAAAATCGCCAACTCTGCCAATCTACCCAAATACGATTTGATGCTTTTTGACTGTTCACCTTCCTTCAGTCTCCTCACCTACAGCGTACTCTCTTGCTGCGACTTAATATTAATTCCCGTCAATCCCGATTATTTTGGTTCTAGGGGATTGAGTTTAGTTTTAAACTCGCTTCAGAAACGGATTGAGCCTTATCCGTTTCCCAAGATAGCAGTGTTTATGAATAAAGCTAAAACCTATGGAGGATTGCTGACAAATGAAGTTCAGTTTTATATGAGAGAAGTAAAGAGACTTTGCGATGAGATATCAAAAGATAATAACATAGAAGTTAGATTTTTAGAATCGACGATTCGCGAAAGCGTCGGGCTAAAACGGGCGATTAATGAGGGAGAACTGCCGCGAGAATTAGTTAGAGAATTTGAAAAACTATGGCGCGAGTGTGAGGAGTACCTGAAATGAGTAAAAAAGAAATTTTGGCTGCTTCCGAACAAGAAAGCGGGGGGTTAGTTGAGGAAATTGGCGAACTTAAGGAAATCTTGCGGGACGTTGCTCGAAAATTAACCCGGCTTGAGACTCAAGTCAAGCGGGGAGTGATTTCTGCTGGCTCAAAAACTTCGGATATTCCCAGGGGTGCTGATGTTAATAAACTTGCTAATTTATCGGCGGGAAATGTTCTAGAAGTTTATGAAGAACTGCGTTTACAAGCTAAGAATGGTAATGAAGAAGAGGTGAGGCAAAAATTGTTGGCTATGAGTGCAACTGACTTGAACTTGATGTGTTGCGAGTTAGGGATGCCACCCAGCAGCAAGAATCCGTCCCGCAAAAAAATGTTCGAGCTAATTATTGGCAGAATTAAACAGAGTTTGAGGCTGTCACGACATATCGACAGACAAACACTTTGAATGGGGCATTGGGAATGGGCCATTGGGAATGGGGCATTGCTGCCATTCGGCATTGGTAATAGTTTGGAGTTAGAATTTGCCATATTCCCCCAGCACTTTCAGAAGTCAGGGATATGAGGACTGAAGACTGTGAAGATTTAAAAGTAAGGAGATGATGTTGACAAAATGCGTTTGCATAAATTATTGCGAATTAAGCCGATCGCCCTTATCTCCTTAACACTCGCAATCACCGTGTTTTTGAGCCTTCAGGGCCTTCCGACAACCGCAACCCAAAAACAAAGGATACTAGCGTTTACCGCCCTCCAAAGGCGCGGCAGCGAGATGAGAAACAATTTATTTGTGGTCAATACTAACGCTTGGAACCGCCGCCAATTTGCACCCAATATAGATGTTAGTTACACGCTAGTTTGGTCGCCCAATGGCGATCGGCTGGCTTTAGTTAGCGGAGACACTGACATTTATACAGTCAAGGCTGACGGTTCCGGGCTAACTAAACAGTTTGCTGGGGATTCTTGCAAAGCAAGTAGTTTTGAAATAGTGTGGTTTTCCAACAGCCAAAAACTTGTTTTTGCCCGTTCTTGCGACGGTTTTACCTCAGATTCTCCCGGCAGTCAATCACTTTATACGAGCGACACTTCGGGTATTAAAGGAACTAAATTAGTTCGGAAGTGGGAAGTAGGAGGACGACCGGCTAAAACAGAAATTTCATCGGAATGCTATCTGGCGCCCGATGGCCAGCAGGTAGCATTTGTCAAGGATAAAAATATCTACAAAATGAATGCCGACGGTTCGGGAATAACCAAACTCACTAAAAGCCCTGGCGAATATATATCCGGCGGAAGTGAACTTGTTTGGTCGCCCGATCGCACAAAAATTGCTTTCTTGTTTGGCGCTTATCCCAAACAGCAAATTTACACAATTAATGCCGATGGAACCAACCTCAAGAATTTGACCAACAACCCGCAAAATGAGGTTTACAACGTCAAACTCTTTTGGTCGCCCGACAGCAGCCGCATTGCTTACTATTACAATAAACCCGGCGATTCAGCAGGCGAACAGCAAGATATCTACCTACTCGACATTAACCGGGGGACAGCCAAGAACCTGACCCAAAAACCCAGAAACTACGACCAACTTTCGTGGTCGCCGGATGGCAAATTTATTGCCTTCCTGGCCGGAGAGTTCAACAATCAAAAACTTTACACAATCAATGCTGACGGGAAACAGCTAAATCAACTAGCTCCTAGGTTAAAACCGTCGGAAATTTCAGAATTAGCTTGGTCTACTGACAGCCAGCAAATTGCTTTTATATTTAACGAAATCCCAGGAGACAAAAGCAACTTGTATGTAATTAATCGGGACGGTTTGGTCTTGACTAAATTGACAAACGACAAGGATTTGAATGCTAGCAATCCGGTTTGGCAACCGCAGTAAACTTACGAGTGAAATAAGAAAGGACTTAAGGCACAAGTTGTTTAATGTGCTACTTATAACGGTAAGTTCTACTGCCAACCTCCAATATAGAGATTCTGCGTCCAAAGCCGTCAAATTGGGGCAGATGCAATAATTTTTTTCTCCTTTAATTGCTGATGAACTTCCAAATCCTTTGACTCAAGTTCCTGGTGTTTTTCATCCTGCACCTGTTTATCAATTTTGGGCAACTTTAAAATTGCCCCAGCTAAAACCCAATAATACACGGACACTGGATCTACATCCAGCGGATAGTATTGAGTATTGATCGTAATAAATGCAACAAACACCCAAAAACTAGCTCCGTAACTCCGCAAACTTTTGTCCTTGACAGATCGGTAAGCTCTAAAAGTTAAAAAAGCTAAGTGTAAAAGCATGATCTGAAAACTAATCATTCCCGGATAACCTAGTTCGTAGATCAACTTAGGTTGGAAAGTTTCAATTAGCTGCGTGGTACCAAATATTCGCGTTGAATTAGTGGCTCGTCCCACACCTCTACCGAAAGGTTTGTCAATGATAAAATTGTTGCTCTGCTCGAACTGATTAAAGAGAAACTGCTGGGGCGGTGCAGCATTCCAGCGACGAATAAAACTCTCCCACCGCTGCTCGATAATTCCCGGGTTAATAGCTGCACCGACAAACAGCAGAATCGCCAGTCCGGCACCGATGGGAATAAATCGTTTAAAATTAACTAATTGACCAGTGAGAACTAGCAGGATTGCTGTAGCAAGGGGAACCATAACTAAAGCAGCTCTTTGACCGGAAATAACTGCATTGGCAAATACTAATGCCATGGCAAATAAACCGATAACTCGCCACCAGAATGAAGGATCGCAAAAGGCAGAGGCAAAGCTTAAAAAAGCATGAGAAATTAAAAACCACGCCCACTGCCAAGGTGCGACAAAAGTTCCCGGCAAGCGGACAAACTTGACTTCTGGACTGAACACCAAAGAACCGCCGACAAAACATCTAGCTTGCAGGGTTGCTTTATATAATTCAGATCCCGTCATTCCTCTGGTTCCCGCACACTTCCCACTTTGCAGCAATAGGTACTGAATCAAACCGAGAAGGCAGCAAACGATCGCCAAAACGATGTGCATTCGACTAAAAAATACCAAATCCTTCTTAGTGCGGAGCAGATAATAGGTACAAGCAATCAGCGGTATGTAACCTATCAATACTTTTAAGCCGAGAATTCCTTGCAGAATTGGTTTGTCGCCCTTCATAGGGTTGAGCTGCATCTCCCCGTTCACAAAAATTAAAGTCAGCATTGCCATCATCAACAGGATGCTGAAGGTAGAAAGCATTTTTTTGGGAATGAACAGGGGCAACTGTTTCTTTTTGCAGCTTTGAATTAGGGCGATGAGAGCTGGTATGTAGAAAGCATCTTTGGCTACTTGAAATGCAGCATTCCCGCCACCAATTGCGTAAGTAATTGTACCACTGAAAGGCAGGTAAATTAGAAAAGCCCACAAAGCTTGACGGGGGTATTTGTAGGAAAGCAGCAAGATGGCTGCGGCTGCGCCTCCTGCAATAGCAATCTTAGGGCGGGCGACGAACAACAGGGGGATGCTGACAGCAACGCTGACTAAGCAGCTTAGGGCGATCGCCTGCACCAATTCATTGCGCTTTTCTGAAATTTTGCGTTTTTGTGCAGCTACTTCTTTTTTGCTGAGCGCTGTTGTTTTTTCGCTGTGCTTGTGTTTGGATTTCTTGGATTTTTGCTTGGTTTTCAACATATAGCAGAAGCAAGAACGAAGAGGGAAGAACGAAGAGGGAAGAGGGAAGAGGAAAAGGGAAGAAGGAAGAGGGACTTAGTTGCCTAAGAGAGAAAGAATAAGCAATCGACCCCTTATGTTTGTGCAATTAAGAACCTCCTCCCGTCAGGGCAGTTCCTAGAATTTTTATAAGGCACTTATGTTGAAGGCGAAAGACACTCTGATGTAGAAGGCTGGAGATGTAGAAGGTAGAAGACAGAAGGAATAGAAGCGAAAAGATTTCGGCAGATGTGGTTACTTATTTTAAAAGTCAAGATCGAGAAAAAGTCTCGGTCGAGATTGTAGGTGTGACGCGGGCACAAATTACACTGGCGACGTTGTAGAATATAACTGCTGCATCTATAATGTACAAAAATGTACAAATCTCGAAAAAATAATTTTAATCTAGCGGTGAATATGAAATTAACAAAATTTGTATCGATCGGCATAGCCCTATTTTTAGGAGCAAGCGGGAGCATATTATCTAGCAGCAGTACAGCATTAGGGGCCGAAAAAGTTGTCCTCACCTTTGGCCCGATCAGACAAGCCATCAATATCAGCGACTTAGAAGACTTTGCTAAAGAGGGCACGACGACGCCAACCCTGCGACAAATTATCCGGTTCTCCAAAATGGACGCGCAAAGATTGCGGGGGTTCATGGGTCTAGAAATCGGTTTAAAGCCTGCTAATCTGGCCAGGGTAGTTTACAGCACCCCGGGAGAAAAAATCACTGACCAAATCGGTCAAGCAATTCGCACTCAGCGGCGCACAGAAAGCGGCAAAGCTCTGCGGGCGGCGCTGATCCTGGCAGCGGGGGACGACGGTAAGGTATCGCTGTTGGAAATCCTGAAAAAGTATCCTCTCAACGAGGTTTACGTAGATGTTGCCAGCCTTCGCACCGCTGTTGGGAAAGTTCAGAGTATAGCCGGAACTCTGCAAAGCCTGCTTCAAGATGTGATGCGATCGACAACTCGCACCACTGAAACAACTGGCACCGAAAGTCCGATCGAACCTCGCCGCAGCGTGCAGCCAACAACTCCGCCTCCCGCGCCCCGCCGCATCGCACCCGCCCCCTTGCCAGCACCCGCACCGCAGCCTGACAGACCGGTCAGAGGACTGTGGTAAAAAAATCCTAAATGTGTATTAGGGGCCGGTTTAACGTGCAGTTGTGGCCTTTTGCAGACAATTTTGAGACAAAACCCGCCCCCGCCCTACCCCTATCCCAACCGCCAAGAGGGTTAGGGCTATTGTGACACATCCCAAACCAATCAATTTTTCTTTAGCAATTTTTTTAGCAACTTAGGAACCTCCGAAGGCCGCGCCGCCACAGGTATGTCCGCCTCTTCAAAGGCAGCCATTTTGTTTGGGGCCGTAACTCCAAAGGCTTTCTGGGCAGCCGCCCGAGAACTGATCAGGATGCCGGCGTGGCCCAAAGACGGCCCCTTGGGAGCGTAGCGGCCGGCCAGATAAGCCACCACGGGTTTGTCGATCGCCGAAGCGATGTAAGAAGCAGCAGCTTGTTCACTCCATCCGCCAACTTCCCCCACCAAAACCATCGCCTCCGTACTGTCGTCTTCGTCCAAAATTTGCAGCCACTGCATAAAAGAAGAACCGACAATCGCGTCGCAGCCAATACAAACCGCCATCGACTGTCCCAACCCAGCCTCCGTTAGTTCTAGGGCAACTTCGTAAGTCAAAGTGCTGCTGCGGCTGATCACTCCCACCGGGCCGGGAGTGTAAAATTCCTTGGGGTGAGTTCCCAGCAGCAGTTTGTCGGGCACAATAATCCCCGGACTGTTGGGCCCGATTACCAAAGTTTCGGTGGCCTCTGCTTTTCTGACTAAGCGCACCATATCCAGAGGAGGCACACCCCCAGTGACGATCGCGATTTGCCGAATTCCTCCCGCGATCGCTTCTAGCGCCGCATCCAGCACCGAGTAAGCGTCTACAAAAATTACCGCAGTGTCAACGTGACCCACTGCCGCCACTGCTTGTTCTACCAAATCAAAAACCGGAATTCCCTCCACTTCCAGCCCCCCCCGACCGGGGCTGACACCGGCGACTACATTCGTGCCGTATGCTTTCATCATCAGGGCTGCGCGGGTTGACGCGGGAGATTCTGTAATGCCCTGTACTAGGACTTTGCTTTCAGGAGTTAAATTCATTTTTTCCCACTTGACACTCGATCTGTAAAAAGCAGAAGGCCTTCATCTGTACAGAAATCTCGTTTTTTGCCGATCGACTGCTGCTACTTGGCGGAGGATACAGAAGCGGCCGCAGCCTCATCCAAAGTGCTAGCTAGCTGCACCGGCAACTGTCCCAAACGCTTTTTAACAGCCTCAGCATCGATCTCTACCAGCCGCAGCACAACTTGGATATGGCGGTTAGCGCGAGCTTTTCGTTCCAAATAGCCGGCTACTGCGGCGATTATTTCCTCGGTCTTGGAGGCGCTGCCCAAAATATTTACAAGTATCACCTTAACGCTTTTATCCTGAGCGACTAACTCCAGACCCAACTCCGTGCGATCACGCAGCGCATTTGCTGCATCGTAGCGGTCTAGGGAACCAATATTCACAAAATTAGCTGGTTTTCCTCCTTGGTGGGTTACAGCATCCAGAGTTGCCATTGTCAGACCCACTCCGTTGCACAAAATCCCTATATTCCCGTCTAGTTCTATTAATTGCAGGGATTCGGAATTCGAGATTGAGGATTGAGATTTGGGGTCAAACTCCGGCGAGTGCGGAACCTTCGAGTGGGAATGGGGGCGATCGCCAGGGGCATGGGGACTTCTCCTTTCCCGTCCCAACCCGATGCTTTGCCTCTTGCCCGAGAGTGCGACCAAATCTGGATGCCGCCCCAAGGCATCGTCGTTGGCGGTTACTTTACCGTCTAAAGCCATTACCTCTCCCGTAGGACTGATGCCGAGAGGATTGATTTCTACTAGGTCTAAATCTTTTTCGACAAACAGCCGGTACATTTTTTCGACAATGGTGCTCACCGACTGAATCAAGTCTCCCTGCAATCCCATTTTCAGCGTGAGACGCCTCGCGTAGAATGGGGAAAATTGTTGATCTACGGCAACTTGCTGCATTTGGTCGATCGACCCTTCGACATCCATACCTCCTTGTCTCGATCCCAGAAGCACCGGGCGACGTGCTACGGGGTCTAGGAGTACCGCTAAGTACAATTCTTGGTCGGCGTTGTACTTTGCTTCTGCCAGCAGGACTTGGGGATATTCATCCTCAATGGGCAAATTAAAAATTGTTTGAGCGGCTGCTACTGCATCGATGGTATTTTCCACAAACTTGATACCGCCCGCCCTGCCCCGTCCCCCAGCCCGCACCTGCGATTTGAGTACAACGGGGTAGGGAATTTTCAGTCCTTTGAGGTCGGCGAGATTGTCAATCCGCTGCGACGGCAAAATCGGAATTGCCATCTGGCGAAATAAAGATTTAGCTTGGTACTCTAACAAATCCATTATCAATTACGGGTGACGGGTAGTTGGCAACAAGCAATTCGTCCTAATTGGCAATTCATAATTAATAGATAGTAATTGGTTTTTTGTCAAGTTAAAAGTCAAAAATTATTGCTTTTATCTTTTAATTTTAGACTTTTGTATTGCCGATTACTTATTCGCTATTACCGCTCGCTGATTACCTTTACCTAAGCTGTTTCAAAGTGTTTTTTTCTCGGAATTGCCAAATTTTACTCTTAGGCTCTGGCGGATACATATTTGGCGAGCGTTGGTGTTTTTTTGTCTCCGGAAATCTTCGGACTTTGAGCCATACTGTGCCGAGATATTTCTGCTAATTGTTTACTTGATGCTACTATCCGCGCCTTGATGGACGGTTTTGACCCATTTGAGCCGCTTGGGCCGCACCGCAATCCGAGCCGTTACAGTCCCTACCAGCAGCCAGTGGAACATATACACAGTACCCCGTAGAGTTTGCAGCAAGGTGACAAAAACTCGCCTTACGTCAAATTTGGTCTCTTTGCGAGTGCGGCGCAAACCGACAAACATTCCCACTACCGACAATGTAAGGGTCATAAAAGTTATGGGACTGGCGATCGGCATCCGGCGCAGCGCAATTGACATCACAAAATCGGGTAGCGCTACGGTGGGTAAGAAATATTGAGATACCCAAAATCCAAATAAATCCCAAGTTTTCCCAGTTCCCATGCGGTTCCGCAAAATTAGCCGCCAGTAGTCAAGATAACGCTGATAGCCACCTTCTGCCCAGCGATTGCGCTGGTGCCACAGAGCGCGAGGGTTAGTGACTCCTTCTTCTGACACGGCGGGGAAAGCGAGAAATTCAATGTCCCACCGGTTTAAGTGCAGCCTCACCGTCAAATCAAGGTCGTCGGTAATCGTCTCCTCGTTCCAGCCTCCGCAGCTTTCCAAGGCGGTGCGACGCATGAATTGGCCGTTACCGCGCAATTCTCCAATGCCGCCGATCGCAATCCGCTGCTGTTGGAAAAAACTGTCGAGAGCCATTTCTGCTTCTTGGCCACGAGTCCAAAAATTTACCGAAGCATTGGCGATGGCTTTTCTGACTTGCACAGCCCCTACCTTTTCTCCATGGAACACCGGCAGCACCCGGCGCAGCAAATCCGGCGTTACCGTCGCGTCGGCGTCAAATATTCCCACAAATTCCCCGCGAGTCAGCGGCAAAACTTGATTCAGGGCTCCCGACTTCCCGCCGCTGGCATTTGCTCCTCTGCGAAATACTTTGAGCTGGGGGTACTTTTTGGTTAGCTGTTCCAATACTAGCGGCGTGGTGTCGCTGCTGTGATCGTCGATCGCCCAAACTTCGTAGCGGTCGATCGGATAATCTAAATTGCAGATTGATTCTACGAAGCGGGCAATCACCGCTTCCTCATTTTTCGCCGCCACCAGCAGCGACACATAGGGCCAATCCTCTCGACTTTCATCGGCAAGAGGTGGCAGTGCAGGCTTGGGCGAAGCAAACAACACTCGAAATGCTTGCATCCACAGCAGTCCCGTCAACCCCCACACTACCCACGCACCCCAAGAAATCAAGTGCAGGGCTATCGTGCCGGCCCAAATCGCAGTCAGCACTGCTGCGGCTTTTCCACGGCGTCCCCGGTACAGATTTTGAGGAAAAGAGGGAGTTCCCGGCACAGACACCGCAACCGGGAGCTCTGCTTTTGTTTCCGCGTCAAACACCCTGTCGCCAATGTCTGGTATAGCAAATACTTTGCTGAGCTTCGAGTGCGAGGTCAAACTCTTGAGCTCTTCGTGAGCTAAATCAGAGATGTCCAAGTTAAGCTCGCTGCGAGCGTCGTTTTCTGGCCAAGAACTCTCCTGCATAGGTTACTTGATTCAACCACCAATAGTTTTTGATTTTAGAGATAAGCATCTACTGTATCAGTTTCTGGCATTTTGTCGAAAGCCGACAGGAGGACAAGCAGCGGGTTCGGTGCTTGTACTGCCCGGGTAAACAGGCGCTGGATAAAGTATTTAGGTTGACTTTTGCTTGCGATCGACCAGGAATATCTGCTAGTTTTTTCAGGGGATCTAAACTATCTGTTAGTAATAATTGTCTGAGGTGGAAATATGTCTATTCCTCAACTCAAGCCAGCCGATGACAAAGAAGTGAAAGTCTACGCGCCTTTCTGTCAAGAGCCCAGGCGCAAGTTTTTACCGCACGCTATTGGCCTCTACAAGCTCAAAAGCTTGGAGGGGACAAGAAAAATTGAGGGCGGGGAGAGCGTGCCCTTTGTCGCTAGTTGGAATATCTCGTCGCTGCCGATCGATTTAACCCGCTGTCGGGTGTTGTTTGACGGCAATGCTGAACTCAGCTACGAAGTGACTATGCAAAGCTCTGAGTTTGTTAGTTGCTTAATTGAGGTTCTCCTGACTTTTCAGCGAACTCGTACCGTAGATTTTTCTAAAACGTTTTACCGCAAGCTGATGCGAATGGATGAATAACTTTCACCGCAACCGCATTCCCGAAAGCCTGCAATTGACAATCAAGCAATTTAATCCGGGGCCCCCGGATTGATTCGTGGATCGAGAAAAAAGCTCCGAATCCCGATCGCCAGCCCCCGGATTTATCAGTGGGGTCGCTTTCTTCAATCTAAAATCTAAAATCTAAAATCTAAAATCGATTGACAGGCGCTATAACTGGCGCACCAATAGTGTAACTAACGCCTCGATGGCAACATTACATGATTGGTGCGCCAGCCCTATTTGAGAAGCGGAAATAGTAAGTGAGTTGTTGGATCATTCTCAATAATCTCTTTGGGGTCAGCACTTATCCCCACTGCTAAAGTAAATCTACCGCAGTTTTCAGTTGAGCGTGATACAGATTTCGCGTAGGGAATCAGGCTTTGCCTGATTCCCTACCTGTATTTCATACAATTGAAAACTACTGTACTTTGTTGTGGAACAAGCCCAAAAGCCTATTTCGGACATTGGTGCTGTGCGAGTGCGTGAAGCGAAGCTATCGCCGTTAGGCGAATCGCGCCGTCTGATTTCGTTCAAATGTTGCGACTCGGTAGCTGAGAGGAAAGCGCTGTAGATCCCCCCAAGGAAAATCAATCTACAGCGCTTGAACTGCGATCGGGCTAGCATCGCAATCAGCCTTTGGGCTGCCGAAATGCCAGCCCACGCCGCCCGACAATTTATGTGTTTAGAAGGTAGAAGCCCTATCCTAAACAGCTTATTGCTCGCAGTGCCACCGCTCAGTTTGAAGGCGGGCGACCGCACTAATAATTAATAACTAATAATACAACCTATCGATTTTCAATTATCTGCACGAATGATCAGCCAAGCACGGGACTTTATCCCTACAAAATACTTGTATGATAGCAATCATAAATGAGTCGTATTTTTTTTTACCCCACCCCTACCCTCGCCTTACGAAGGGGAGGAGGGAATAAATTCACAAATGATTTATGATTGCTATATACCACACAAAAACTGCACCAAGCCCTCTCAATAGGTGTTTCTAGTGAAATCACCACTTCTACCCTGTTAGTTTTATTTTATAAAAGTCAGTATTAATATCTAACCTCAGTAATAAAACTAGCTAAAAAATTTATAATTAAAATCGGTTTTTAAAGGAAGCAGCGGCGATAAATCATTATCAAAAACGGCTGGTAAAACAAACAATTCAAAAAGTGCTTTCCCAAAATCAAGTAAAAAGAATGGGAAGGAAAGGGTTGCGAACAGGTGAATAAAAGTTTTTGGCAAAAAAACAATCTGACCAAAAGCGACTAAATCGAGTATAATTGTATTGCAAAATTGAGTCGCAGTTCAGAAATACTGTACAAAAAACTAAATTTATTGAAATAGACAGGTGCAAATTGAGGATTGAAGGCGTACCCAAATTGACTAAATATTTGCTGATCGGTTCCACAAAAGCTTACAGCGGCAAGTCTGCCATCGCCCTGGGGATGGCACTCGGACTCCGGGCAAAAGGACTGGCCGTCGCCTACGGCAAACCTCTGGGAACCTGTTTCAGCTCCGACGGAGCGGGGATAGAGGACGAAGACGTGCGGTTCGCGGTAGAGACGCTGAAGCTTTCAGAAAGTCAGATGCCGTCAACACTGCTGTATTTGGACGAAGAAACGGTTCACAAGCGTTTGCGGGGAGAAGACAAGATAGATTACCGCCAGTCTTTAGCGCAATATTTGCAAGCTCCCAGCGGAGAGTTGGTGCTGTTAGAAGGCCCAGCTAATTTGGAGGAAGGCAGTCTGTTTGACTTGTCTTTGGCTCAAGTCGCTGAGGCAGTTGATGCTTCTGTGTTGTTGGTAGCCCGCCCGATCGATCTTTATATAGACGATTTGCTGTCGGCTAAACAGCGTTTGGGTTCGCGGTTGCTGGGCGTGGTACTCAACGACGTTCCCTCGGACAAACTCGAATCCGTAACGGCGACTGTGCGGCCTTTTCTGGAGGCTGCGGGTATTCCTGTTTTGGGAATGCTGCCGAGAAGTGCTTTGCTGCGAAGTGTCAGCGTCAAAGAATTGGTGCACCAATTGAAAGCTGATGTGCTGTGCCGTAGAGACCGTTTGGACTTGATGGTGGAAACCTTGACAATTGGCGCGATGAATGTTAGTTCGGCTCTGAAGTATTTCCGCAAAGCGAGAAATATGGCGGTGGTGACGGGGGGCGATCGCACTGACATTCAGCTAGCGGCTCTGGAAAGCTCGACTCAGTGCTTAATTTTGACAGGCCACTTGCCTCCTTCTCCCTTGGTTATCGGCAGGGCAGAAGAAATGGAAATTCCAGTTTTGTCTGTTGATTTGGATACCTTAACCACGGTGGAAATTATCGACAGCACCTTTGGCAGCGTGCGCCTACACGAACCGATCAAGGTGGAATGCGTTACTCAGCTAATGGCAGAACATTTTGACCTTGAGGGTCTAATGGCATCTTTGGGCCTAAGCGATCGAGTCCATTAATAAGAGAGCCGGATCTGAGGGAAGAAGGTATTCGGCAGAGAGAACTTTTTGTTTAAATAAATAAAAAGCCAAAATTCTTAAATTCTCAATTTTTCTTGAATTCTACCTTGAGCTGGGGCTGCCGAATGTCTTCAGACCTTCTGCCTTCTGGCTTCCTCAAATCTCCAGATCCTCTAGTCTGAGGCCGTCAATCAGCAATTCTTAACTTCTTTTTGGCGGCAATGGCTAGTGAGTCTGCTAAAATCCACAACGTAGTTTTATTTAATTTAATAAATTCTTTGAGTCAATCAATTGAGCTACCCAGAGTAGATGATTTTTTACAAGAACTTGCGGCGATCCAGCAAACCAGCTCCAAGCGGATTGCTCTTTTGGGTTCTCGCCACGTTCCTATTACCCACCAGCAGCTAATCGAGATGCTGAGCTATGCCATAGTTCTGGGAGGCAATCAGCTCATCACTTCTGGCGCTACAGGCACCAATTCAGCCGCAATTCGGGGGGCAATGCGAGCAGATCCTAATCTGCTGACGGTGATTTTGCCGCAAAGCATGAGTCGCCAGCCCCGGGAGTCTCGTGACCAACTCGAACAAGTGATACATTTGGTAGAAAATCCCAAAAATGATAGCTTGTCTCTTCCCGAAGCAAGCGCCATGTGCAATCAGGAGATTATTTCTCGCTGCCAGCAACTGATATGTTTTGCTTTTCACGAAAGCCACACTTTGCTGAAAACTTGCCAGGATGCGGAGGAACAGCGCAAGGTAGTTACTCTGTTCTATTTTGATTGAACTGCGAGGCGGATGATGCTGTTGGGATTACCTGTGTCGGTTATTCTGCTTGATTGTATTGCTGCTGCTGCTGCGCTGGTTTACGCACCGTTTTTGGTGGTTGCGTTCGCCCGCTTGCAGCTAGGCTACGACCAAGCAGCCCCCCGCGCTATGTTTGAGAGGTTGCCTGCTTACGCTCAGCGGGCAACTTGGGCTCACCAAAATTCGTTTGAGACGTTTATGCTGTTTTCAGCGGCGGCTTTGATGGCTTTTGTGACGGGGGTAGATTCGGAGGCGGCGGGTTGGGCTGCGATCGCTTTTACGATCGCCCGGTTGTTGTTTTCG
Organism: Microcoleus sp. S13_B4; assembly: GCF_036700885.1. Taxonomy (NCBI): domain Bacteria; kingdom Bacillati; phylum Cyanobacteriota; class Cyanophyceae; order Oscillatoriales; family Microcoleaceae; genus Microcoleus; species Microcoleus sp. S13_B4. The sequence continues at coordinate 48,732 of NZ_JAUBPU010000030.1, read as the reverse complement.
GTTTTCTATATTCTGAATGTGCCGCTGGGGCGATCGCTCATGTTTGCGATTAGTTCTTCTTGCACAGCTACTTTATTCTATTTCAGTTTAATGGCTGTTAATGGCTAATTAATTATTATTAGTCAGTGGTCTGTAGTCATTAGTCATTAGTTAAGAGAAGGTTAATTAATGACTAATTACCAACTACTAACTACCAATTACCCATTAGCAACTACCAATTACCCATTACCAATTACTAATTTATGGCTGCTAGTTATTCCTTTGATATTGTCAGCGAGTTCGATCGGCAAGAATTAGTTAACGCTGTTGACCAAACAACGCGAGAAATTCAAAGCCGTTACGACTTGAAAGATACCAAAACCACTGTAGAATTGGGCGCCGAATCAATTACTGTCAATACGGACAGCGAATTTACTCTCGATGCAATTCACACTGTTTTGCAAACTAAAGCCGCCAAGCGCAATTTGTCTCTAAAAATTTTTGATTATGGGAAAATTGAAGCGGCTAGTGGTACTAGAGTACGCCAAGAAATCAAACTGAAAAAAGGGATTGACCAGGAAATTGCCAAGAAAATCACTAAATTAATTCGAGATGAGTTTAAAAAGATTCAAGGCTCGATTCAAGGTGATGCAGTGCGCGTTTCGGCTAAGGATAAGGATGATTTGCAGTTGGTAATTCAACGGTTGAAGCAAGAAGATTATCCGATGGCTTTGCAGTTTACAAATTACCGCTAGATTTGATAGTTTCTCAGGACTTCAGTCCTCATAGTTCTGGCTAATAAGGACTAAAGTCCTGATTAGAAACCACTTTTTACCTACTTAATATTAAATATCTAAACCCGTGACAGTTAAGTCGGGAGGATGTTCGACAACAAACTGGTAATATAACTCTTGTTTTGCTTGCGGCGGCAGAGACATTATCCATTCTAGCAGTCCCATTTCACCTGCTACTATCTTCGGATTAGTGAGAGTCGATCGCACTTTAATTTGTTCATTACGGCTGACTGGCAATTGCTCTTTTAGTGTCAGGTGTACCTGCACCTGATGCAAGTTTGTCACATTTAAGCGATAAGCGTAACTTGTGCGCCTCTGCTGACCGATCAGTTTTTTATCTACTTGTCTTTCCACTAATTCCCGCTCTATTTTTAGGCTTTCATCTATTCCTAAATTCAGTTTATATTCTTGCCCCGGGGAAACATTTTCTAACTGCACACTGCCGACAAAAGTGTTGTCGCGAAAGATATTTGCTTTACCGGGCAGAAGAGTTGCACCTGTCAGCGGATTCACAACAAGTGCTTGCAAATAGGCAAAACTGACTAATCGCGGGACGGCTATATATTCAGGTTTAAAGGGATAATTTTCGCTAAAAATCGTCACTTTGTGGGGCGTACCGTCGCTGGGAATCTTGGTATTTCCGCCTACTTGAAATGAGACGGTGCCACCTTCTTTAGATACTTGTGCGATCGCGGTTTGAGCTGCTATGGATTCGGGTGCGGCAGCAGCAGGTGCAGCACTTTCATAAAACTCTAAGTTTGTATAATCTAGTGGTATTTCTGGTTCCGCAGGCTGTCGGCTGCGTGGCATCATAAGTTCTCTGGTTTGAGTAGATCTGGGGTAAACAGTATCAATAAACCAGGGTTCGAGTTTTGGTGGCAAAGTTCCCATTCCCGGCTTGGCTGTGGATAAAGTCAGCCCTACTCCCGTCCAATCTTCCCCTGTATTTTGATTGACTTCGGCTAGGTAATTGAGATTAATTTGGTTGTTGGTAGTGTTGGTTCGCAAGTCGTAAAGGGGAGTCCAGTGGGCTCCCATGACTACATAGGAAATTTCTAGTTCAAAATTGCCGCTGCTGCTTGGTTCTATGGCAACAAGGATGTTAAAACTTTGCTGAGAATGGGGAGTGTGTACTTGCCGCAACTGCAGCAGCAAAGCTTCTATTTGCTTGTCTAATTCCCGCTGCTGTTTTTCGTGCTGGGCGATCGCACTTACATATTTTAGGTAGTTAGTTCCTAAAAAGTTGAGCAATTCGCCTGTTTCGTTTAAACCTACCTGCTGTTTGGCGATGCTGCTGGAAAAGAAACCGACGCTTTTTTCGCTCAAACCTTCCACAAATTTGAGCTGAATTTTTCGGGCGGTTATTTTGTCGTTAATCCCCCGTCTTTGGGTTTGTAATTCCTGAATTTGTTGGGTTAATTCGGCAGTGCGATCGCCCACTGGTTCGCTGCTAAACACTGTTTCGGTTCGCACTCCCAGCAATCGCACTGCAACTGTACCCGCACCCGTGGCCCTGACTGACTCTGTTTCGAGGGTTGCGGGTACAGAGGCGATCGCCAATTCTCGCTCGTTTCCCGTCAGAGATACCGTACCGCGGCGCGTCACCAAAGCGCGATCGGTGTAAACTGTAACTGCGGATATGCTAGTATTTAGTGTTTTAATCGTATCAGAATTAAGTATTTCTGAGTCAGTCATTGCCAGTTGCTCCTATTTAATAACCCTTTAGTCGATCAAGCAATTTCAAAAGTAGTTTATTGGTCAATTTTGCCGATCGCCCATTCCTCTAGCAAACTCCTCAAGCGCATCCAAAGGGGAAGCAAACAAAATGCAGCGTTTAAGCAAAGACAAGTCTAACTCAGGCAGCACTTCGCTGCTAGTAATGCGATCGTAACCTTCCTCTCGCAGATGGTAAAGCTCTAGAGTGCCATCTTCCCAAAACCAGACTTCCGGCACTCCCATCAGTCGGTATTTCTGAAGTTTAATCGGACTACCGCTAGTGATAACAATCTCAATACATAAATCTGGAACATCTTTAATAGTTCCGAAACAATAAGACAAATCTGCCTGATACTCGACTTGATTTTCGACAATCTGACTATAAGTACCGCTGGGAAAAAATACAATTTTTCTTTGCAGAAAATACTGGCCCATTAGCAAGCCCATCAAACACCTAATCGCTTCATGCAACCTTCCCGTGCCCACAATTTCTAAAACTCCCTCACAATAAAATAAGCGTACATTCGCCACCTCTTCAAAGCCAGCTTGAATAGCCTTGAATTGATGCCATGTCAAACCGCGCAAAGTGAAACGTTGTTCGGCTGCGGGAGAAGTGGTTAAATTGTCTACAGTTTGAAGCATGATTGTTTTATTGATGTTCAAAATGGTAGCGCAGGAGTGGGCGGGTTTACGACTTTACGAAATCCTTCGTTTTAGGCATTGATAGTTAGTAAAACCCGCCCCTACGTTTAATCTTAGCTTAGTGGCTCGATTCCTGCCAAATCCAAAATTTGAGGAATTAAATCTTCTCGTTTGACGGCCATCAAGTGAACTCCTTGACAAATCTGCCGCGCTAGCTTGACTTGTTCGGCAGCAATTTTTATGCCTTCCTGCAAGGGTTCGGGAGCTTTTGCTAAACGATCGATCGTCTCTTGTGGGATGTGAACTCCCGGCACGTATTTTTTAATAAATTCAGCATTTTTAGCTGATTTAAACAAAAATATTCCTGCTAAAACTGGCTTGTTGCAGCCCGCAGCAACGTGGTGCATAAACTTATCCAAAACTTCAAAATCTGTAATTAATTGACTCTGAAAAAACTGTGCTCCAGCCTCTACTTTTTTCTCAAATCGACTTTGCAAACCAGACCAACTGGGGGATTGCGGATCGACTGCTGCACCGACAAATAAATCGGTAACTCCGTCTGTTAAAGGTTTGTCATTCCAGTCTTGGCCGCCGTTCATTTTTTGAATAACTTGCAACAGCCGAACTGATTCCAAATCGAATACACTTTTTGCTTTAGGATGGTCGCCCGCTTTGACGGGATCGCCTGTAAGTGCCAAGATATTATGAATGCCTAAAGCGTGGGCTCCCATGAGATCAGCTTGCAGGCCAATTTGATTGCGATCGCGACAAGCAACTTGACAAATGGGCTCAATTCCGTGCTGCACTAAAATCGCCGAAACTGCTAGCGGGCACATTCGCAAAACTGCGCGACTCCCGTCTGTGACATTAATTGCGTGAACTCTGTTTTTGAGGCGTTCAGCCATTTGAATTGTGTGAGTTATGTCGCCACCTTTTGGCGGGGCAACTTCGGCGGTAATTATAAATTCTCCGGGGGTGGTGCAGGCTGTGCGAAAACGGTTCATGATTATTTGTCTGTTATTGGTTATTTGTTATTTTACTGTTGACTGTTGACTGTTGACTGTTGACTGCTGGCAGTTGTTAGTGGGCAGTTGGTAGTTGTCATTCTTAACAAGTAACCAAGAACAACTAACAACTAACAACTAACAACTAAACAGGTAAAGAATAACCGAAAGCGGTCTTAACCTTAGTTAGAGTTTGATTAGCAATAGCTTCTGCTTGTTCTCTTCCGCGACGTAGTACAGACTCTAAATATCCCGGATCGTCCATTATTTCTTTGTATTTATCCTGAATTGGCTTGAGGGCATTAATTGCCGTCTCTGTCAGCAGGGGTTTAAAATCTCCCCAACCCATGTTTTCACACTCGGTTGCTACTTCTTCCTTAGATTTGCCGGAAAGCAGGAGATAAAGTGTCAGCAAATTTCTAGCTTCGGGGCGATCGGGGTCGTCAAAAGTCAAACCCCGCACGGCATCTGTTTTGCAGCGCTTGATTTTTTTGGCGATCGTATCTGGCGAATCCAGTAAATTAATTCGACTTTGTTCGGAAGGGTCAGATTTCGACATTTTGCGCGTGCCATCTGTCAAACTCATTACCCTCGCACCGTCAGTCCGAATTAACGGTTCGGGAAGTTTCAATACTGGCTTTTCGGGTGTGCCGAATTGATGATTTAATCGGATGACAATATCGCGGGTGAGTTCCAAATGCTGTTTTTGGTCTTCTCCCACTGGCACTTTGTCGGCATCGTAAAGCAAAATGTCTGCTGCCATTAAGACGGGATAATTTAGCAAACCGGCGTTGACATTTTCACCTTGTTTAACTGCTTTTTCTTTAAACTGAATCATATCTTCGAGCCAGTTAATCGGCGTAATGCAGTTGAGCAGCCATGCTAGTTCTGTGTGCGCCGAGACGTGGGATTGCACGAAAATAGTAGAATATTCTAAATCGATCCCGCAAGCTAAATAGAGCGCGGCAATCGTGTAAGTGTCGGAGGCTAGAGTTGCTGGATTGTGCGGGGCGGTAATTGCGTGCAAATCAACTACGCAGAAGTAATTTTCGTACTGACTTTGACCTTCTACCCAGTTGCGAATGGCACCGAGATAATTGCCGAGGTGAAGATTGCCCGTTGGCTGAACTCCAGAAAGAACGCGCTGTTTGCCCATGAGGAAAGAATAGAATTGAACTCACAGTTCTATATTGACACGTTATTTCAATTTCAGAGCCTCTAATTTTCTGGCGCTTGACTGTTGACTGTTGACTGCTGACTGCTGACAACTGACAACTGACAACTGACAACTGACTAATTACCAATCTGTCAGCAACCTTGCTTTGCGTAGAACAAAGGTCAGAACTGTTTCTTCGCCGGTAATAATATCGGCTCTGCCTTCCATTCCCGATTGAATCGAATACTGGCGGGGGACATTAGCCTGGGAGTTTCCGAAGAATTGGCCGTTGGCGGATTTGAGTTTTGTTAAATAAGTTTGTTCAGGCTTAATTGCCACTTCGTAATAAGCTGTACCTAAATTATTAGTGGGATTTTGAGTGGCGATCGCATCTGGGGCGATTTCGCTGACAGTTCCTTTTAATGTGCCGTAATCGGGGAAAGGCAAAGCCGAAATTCTGATCTGTACGGGTTGGCCGATTTGGATGCGGGCGATGTCTTGGGATGTTACCTTGGCTTTGACTACCAGGGGTACGTCGCTGGGGACGATTTGGGCGATCGCGCTGCCGGCTTGTACGGTTTGACCAGTATTTTGTACTTCCAACCTGAGAATTGTACCATCAGCAGGCGCGCGGATAACGCTATTTTCGAGTTTTAAGTCAATTTGATTTAGTTCTTTTTTAGCTTGAATCAATTGTTGTTGAATGGACGATTGCTTGACGAGCAAAACCCGCCGACTTCGGCCGAGTCTTTCGGCGACATCCGGCAGCGATGTGGCGAATTTTACTAAAGCGGATTCGATTAATTCTTGTTGGGCGGAACTTTCACTTTGGATGCTTTTAAATTGGGCGCTGGCCAAAATTTGATTTTCTAAGTCGCGCAGTTGCTGGTTGATTTGCTGTGCTGCTGTTTGAGACTGATTAATTATTTCTTGTAACTGCTTTTTTTGAGCGCCCAAACGCGAAGCGTCTACAACTGCGATCGCATCTCCTTCTTTTACTGTCTGATTCTCGCTGACAGCAATGCTTTCGACGGTTCCTTCGGTGGCTGCTTGCACGACGCGCACTTCTCCCGCCGGACGGACGATCGCGTCTGCTTTGACTGTAGCGCTGTATTTGGTGACGCTAGCGAAGGCGATCGCCCCGCCAAAGGTGGCCACCATCAAAATTCCCCCCAAAGTTGTCCAGCGGCTGACAGGGGGCAAAAACTGGTCGTTATCAAAGGTTTCAGCGGGGGTGGGTTCGGGAGTGCGATACATAGCGGCAAGGGGGAGAGGGGAAGGCTTTGGAGTTTGGAGTTTTGAGTTGGGGGAGAGGGAGAGATCGATCGCTTATTTCTTTTGTCACCTTTACGATCCGCTTTCCGGAAACCAAGAATAGGTTTAGAAGTCTAAATCAAAATTCACAGGGTCAAGGTAAAAATCCGCACAGCTTTGCCGTTACCACCCACAAACTTCGCCAAACATCAAGACTGGTGAGGCCAACGGGCAACACTTATCAAAATATGGCCTTTCAGCAATGAGTTTTTGCGCTGTTACCGGGTTTTTCATGTATGCGTAGGTAGTAAGTAAGTACATAGGTATTAATAGGAGTTCTTTATGTCAGAAAATCAACAAAATTCACTCTTCACCGAAGTAACCGATCAAGAATCTGCTACTGTCAGCGGTGGCAGCATTAGCATGGGTATCAGCGGCGCTAACAGCAACAGCGAGACCGATAACAGCAGCAGCTATGGCGTCAATATGCTGTTTTTCCGGCCGCAACCTAGCCAGCTTTATCTGTACGATCCGAGCCGCGATCGCCCTTACCCAACCCTAGTGGTTTAGATAGCTGAGTCAGGTTGTGCGATCAAGTAAATTTTGAAAATTTCTCCGTAATATTCCGGAGATCCCACCGCACTACCAGAAGTATTAGTCAGTATTTACACGAAGCTCTAGAAATTAGATAAGATTTCTAGTTTCCCTTCAATTTTATTAAGTTAAACGGAGTCCAATCATGAAAGAAACAAAGGACAATTCACTGTTTTCTGAACTCACTTCTGAAGAATCAGCTAGCGTCAACGGCGCTTACTATTATTCCGAACGCTCCGATTCTTCGAGATACAACTGTTACCGTCCCACGCGTCACATTGTCTACCGCCGCAATTGTGATGGTACTTTCAGAGCAGTAACTCGCTACTGGTAAAGTTTAGTGCTACTGGTAAAGTTTAGTGCTGTCAATTGAGATCGCTCTATTGATATGAATTAATAAAGCACCCATAAACTTATGGGTGCTTTGTTCTGATTGGCTACTCGGTGAGGAGTAATGTTCATTAGGCTCTACTCATTATTCATTTTGCCAAATGTTAAAGAACATTCCTTTTATCCCAGAAATGCCTTTCTTCGGACAAGTAAACAGGTTGATGAAATATCAGGTTGTTCTCCAGCAGAGCGAAGAAGATTGCGGTGCAGCTTGTCTGGCTTCGATCGCTAAATTTTATGGACAGAATTTTACAATTAGCCGCTTGCGAGAATTTGTCGGTACTGGGCAACAAGGGACGAGCTTACTTGGCTTGAAACAAGGAGCTGAGGCGATCGGCTTTAATGCTCGATCGGTGCGAGCAGCCGCTGCAATTTTAGACAAGCTCGATGATGCCCCTCTACCGATGATTATTCACTGGAACGGCTATCACTGGGCTGTTTTGTACGGCAAACAGGGCAACAAATATGCGATCGGCGATCCGGCTGTCGGTATGCGCTATGTTTCTAAAGCAGAATTAGCAGCAGCTTGGACAGATTGGCTGTGCTTGCTAGTAGAACCCGATGCTGAGCGGTTTTTTGCGGCCACAGAGGGTCAACCGCCCGCCAATTCGTTACAAAAATGGATGCGCCGGATTGGGATTTATCGCCCGATTTTAATGGAAGCATTTTTGCTGAATGCAGTGTTGGGTTTGCTGTCAATTGCTTCGCCTTTTCTCGTTCAACTGCTCACCGACGACATTCTGGTGCGGGGCGACAGACAACTCCTGGCAAACGTGGCGATCGCAGTTATAGTTATGAACCTTTTTAGCAGCAGTTTAGGATTAGTACAGTCGAACTTAATTGCTCAGTTTTCCCAGCGTTTAGAATTGGGATTGGTGATGGAATTTGCGCGCAAATTCCTGCGATTGCCGTTGAGTTTTTACGAAACCAGACGCAGTGGCGAAATTGTCAGTAGATTACAAGATATCCAAGAAATAAATAAATTAGTTTCTCAAGTCGCTATCAGCTTGCCCAGTCAATTTTTTATAGCTGTAGTTTCTTTTATTTTTATGTTATTTTACAGCAAAGAACTGACGTTAGCAGCTACAGTGATTGCTCTGTTAATGACTGCCTCTACCGTGGTCTTTCTGCCCGCATTGCAGCAAAAAACGCGCAGTTTATTGGTGTTGGAAGCAGAAACTCAAGGCGTTTTAGTAGAAACTTTTAAAGGGGCGCTGACTGTTAAAACTACTAGCAGCGGTCAGCAACTTTGGGAAGAATTTCAAACCCGCTTCGGCCGGTTAGCAAAGCTCACTTTCCGCACTACACAAATTGGCATTGTCAACAATATATTTTCTGGTTTTGTTGCCTCGGCTGGCAGCATTACTCTGCTGTGGCTGGGTAGCGGTTTGGTAATTGACAAGGTATTGAGTATCGGTCAGTTGCTAGCGTTTATTAGTATGAATCAAAACGTTACTACTTGGGTGAATTCCTTAGTAGGATTTTCTGACGAAATGACTCGCGTCCAGACAGCAACTCAACGGCTATCAGAAGTTATCGACGCTGAACCGGAAACTAAAGACGATACGAAGAAACCTTTCGTAACAATTCAGAGTCAGGACAATATTATTTGTAAGGCAGTGAATTTTCATTATCCAGGCAGACTCGATTTGCTGGAGAACTTTTCTGTCACGTTTCCCGGCGGTCAAGCAATTGCTTTAATTGGCTATTCGGGATGCGGAAAAAGTACGCTAGCTAAAGTAATTTCTGGTCTGTATCCCCTGCAATCTGGTAATATTAGAATTGGTGGTTACAACTTGCAGGATTTGTCTCTCGACAGCCTCAGACAGCAGGTGGTTTTGGTTCCTCAAGAAGCGCATTTTTGGAGCCGATCGATTCTCGAAAATTTTCGTTTGGGTAGTCCAGATATTAGCTTTGAACAGATTGTTAAAGTTTGCAAAATTGCGGGTGCAGATGAATTTATCAGCCAATTGCCTGATAAATATCAAACTGTTTTAGGGGAGTTTGGAGCGAATATTTCTGGCGGACAAAGACAAAGATTGGCGATCGCCCGCGCCCTTCTCAACAACCCCCCTGTATTGATTTTAGACGAATCTACCGCAGGGCTTGACCCCGCAAGCGAAGCGGAAGTTTTAGAACAATTGTTGATGTATCGGCACGGGAAAACGACGATTTTTATCAGTCACAGACCGCGAGTGATCGATCGCGCCGATTGGATTATCATGTTAGAACGCGGTCGGTTGAAATTGCAAGGGTCTGCTGCAAAATTGCGATCGATTCCCGGAGATCATTTAGAGTTTTTGCATCCTTGAGCGAGTTAATAAAACAACAGGTTGAAATCTGTCGCTACAGAAACAAAACCCGCCTGCGTGGTTCGACACCGAGTCAATCGATTGTAGATTGTAGATTTTAGATTAAAGAATTGAAGCATTGACCCCACGGATAAATTCGGGGGCTCCTTTATCGGATACAGGTTTTTTATTTCTCCGTCCTGAGTCTGCGAAGGAATGAATCCGGGGGCTTGTATCCTGGATGCTTCCGGTCAACAGTCAACAGTCAACAGTCAACAGTCAACAGTCAACAATCATTTCGCTCGTGGAACCGGAATTGATATCAGTCATGACTAATAACTTCTCTAAGATTCTTGAGCCAAAGTACATCGATCGCACAATCCGAAAAACTCCAAAGTGTGATAATAAATCTTGAAAGAATGAGATTGTTGTAGTTGGCTTTCTAAGTGGTGAACGGGGCATTCGTCGATCGTAATGGAGGTGCCACATTCCAGACAAGTTAGGTGGTGTTGGTCTTGGTGGGCGGCACCGTAGAGAGACTCGCCACTAGCGAGGGTTCTGACGTGAACGAACCCCTCTCGCTTTAAACCGTCGAGGGAGCGGTAAACGGTTGCTAAGCCCATGCTGTGGTCGCTGTTACGCAGTTCTAAGTAGATATCTTGCGCTGAGAGCGATCGATTCAAGTGCTTGAGCAAGTGTAAAATACGCTCCTGACTGCGGGTGTGGTTGGTTCTCATAATTTTTTTCTCGAATCTGCTGGAATCACATCTGTCCCTATTTCTAGGCTATCTTACTTGGGCGAACCAAATGGCGATCGGCGCGCAGCTCGGTTGTAGAATACAATGGGGCTAACTTTCACATCACCTACCGCAACATTCCCGTGACTCAGAAATATCTTGCCCAAATCTATGTTACCCTCCGCCCTTCTGTTTTAGATCCCGCCGGCACAGCCGTACAGTCTGGTTTGCAACACATGGGATACGACAATGTTGAGGGCGTTCGCATCGGGAAGTATGTTGAATTGACGCTGACTGCTGCTGGTGAGTCGGAGGCGCGCGAACAACTCGATCGCGTTTGCGACCAACTTTTGGCCAATCCAGTGATTGAAAATTATCGCTTTGATTTGACGGAAATTCCTGTTGCTGTCGAGACAGCGGCGGCATAAATGCGATCGCCCCTAGGGTGTTTTTAAACCCGGAGATCCCCCCTAACCCCCCTTATTAAGGGGGGGACAAGAGCATTCAAAGTGTTTGTTAAAAACGCGGGGACAAGAGCATTCAAAGTCTTCGTTAAAAGCACAACAACTCGGAACACTCAAAGTCCCCCTTCTTAAGGGGGATTTAGGGGGATCTAGACTTCGATACAAGAGAGAAAAACATAAAATTTTAGTCTTATGTTGACACCTCTTCCTTCTTCCCTTTTCCTTCTTCCTTCTTCCTTCTTCCTTCAGCTTATGAAATTTGGAGTTATTGTTTTTCCGGGCTCAAATTGCGATCGCGATGTGGTGTGGGTGACTCAAGGGTTACTCCACCAACCAACTCGCATGATTTGGCACGAAGATACCGATATTTCGGATATTGATATCATTGTAATTCCCGGTGGTTTCAGTTACGGAGATTATTTGCGGTGCGGCGCGATCGCCCGTTTTTCTCCGGCGATGCGGGCTACTGCGGAACACGCGAAAAAAGGAAAGCTTGTATTAGGCATCTGCAACGGTTTTCAGGTGTTGACTGAAGCTGGTTTATTGCCCGGTGCTCTGGTGCGGAATGCGGGATTGAATTTTATTTGCGATCGCGCTTCTTTGAAAGTCGAACGCGGTAATACTCGTTGGACTGCCGCTTATACTTCGGGTGAAATCATCGATTTGCCGATCGCCCACGGTGAAGGTAACTATTATGCTGATGCGGATACATTAGCAGAACTAGAAGATCACAATCAAGTGTTGTTTCGCTACTGCACTCCGGCGGGCAAAATTAGCGATGCTGGGAATCCCAACGGTTCGTTAAATAATATTGCCGGTATTTGCAATCACCAAGGCAATGTGTTAGGAATGATGCCGCATCCAGAACGCGCATCCGATCCGATGCTGGGCGAAACTGATGGGGTGAAATTGTTTCAAAGCTTACTGATGGCAAGTGTTGCTGCTGTTTTGTAGTTGCAATATTTGAGTTATTGCATTTGCAATAACCGCCACGGTTTAAAGCCTCTGTCTCATAGCGCAAGTCCTCGCAATGAGGACTAAAAACCTTTTGATATCAACTAACTTTTCAGTCGGTTCAAACCGACTTTCGCTATGAGGCGGGGGTTTCAACCCCCGACGGACTAAACGCAAGCGTGCAAGATATAATTACTACCAACTATTTAAAAGAGGAATGTTTATTTTATGCCGTTAATTGATTTAGCTAATACTAAAATTAGGGTAATTGGATACAGTGCGGTGATGGCTGTTGGTCAACTTATTTCAAGCGCGATCGCCAATCCGGCAACTCAAGCAGCAGCGGGTATTATCGGCGGCCCGATCGCACTTGGGGGAGTTTCTATTTTAGCAGCGATTGCTGGTAGTATCGCTGAGACTATGGCCGCTGATGAACTGGCAAATCGGATGACGGAAGGGTTGAGCAAAAATCCGAGGATTCTCGATAATCACGATTTGATTAAGGCGGCGGGTGAGGCGATCGGCTATATTTTGAGAGAGGTTGCGAAGTCCGATCGCTTAATTGCGGTCGCCGAAACCAAAAATTTGCCTTCTCCTAAAACAGCACTCAGTCAATTAGCGCAGAAAACTCCTGAATACTGGCTGGATATTAACACGAATACAGCCGACTTGTCAAGGTGTTTAAATATTTCCGAAGACCAGCTAACCAAGATTTTTTCTGCGGATGCCGAGGAGTTTGATCGAGTTACCGGATTGACAACGGCAGATTGGGCAAGTTTCGTCAACGAATTCGCCCGGCGCGAGGGGAAATCCTTCGATGCGGAAATTGTGGAATTTGTCGCGGACAAACTGTACGCAACATTCCCGAAAGCATACCGCGAAGTGCTGAAACTGGATGCGGCGAATGGAGGAGAAAAGTTTGCCGCGATGCTGTTGAACCTGCACCAAATTGCTTTGGTGGAACTCAAAAAATTGGGGCTGAAAAATGGGGAAATTCTGGACAAATTGGAGGCGGTGGCGACTGGGCAGCAGATTTGTCAAGTGATGGGGAAATTGGAAGCCCTAGAAATTGGCATCCGCGACGATTTGGCGCAACTTAAAACATCACTGGAACGATTTATCGATACTTCCGCGCCCAGATTGCCGCCTCCCTACGAGTGCGAAACGATTATTGCAGACCGGACTCAAGACTTTACCGGCCGCCAATTTGTGTTGGCAGCAATTGCCGAATTTTTGCAGAACAATCGCAAAGGCTATTTTGTTTTAGAAGCAGATCCGGGAGTCGGGAAAAGTTCAATTATGGCCAAGTTAGTGCTGCTGCTGAAGCGGCGCTGCGTTGCCCATTTTAACTCGCAATCTCAAGGCATTGTCCGCACCGAACAATTTCTGGAAAATGCCTGCACTCAGTTAATTCGAGGCTATCAACTAAATTATCCGCAACTGCCGGAAAATGCGACCAGAGATGGCAACTTTCTCAGTCGGTTGTTGGGGGAAGTCAGCACTAAATTGGGCGGCAAAAAGTTGATTGTGGTGGTGGATGCCCTGGATGAAGTGGATTCGAGTTTGCAGGGGCGCGGCAGCAATGTCCTGTATTTGCCAGATGCTTTGCCGGATAATGTTTATTTTATTGTCTCGAAGCGACCGGAATCTCTGCCTTTGCCAAATCATCAGGTTTTTGATTTGATGCAGTACAGTGCAGAAAGTTTGGCGGATGTCAAGCTTTATATTGACAAACGCACCAGCAACAGCGCGTCAATTCAGAGTTGGATTAACCGTCAAAATTTGCAGCGAGAACAGTTTGTGGCGGCGGTAGCTGAAAAAAGCCAGAATAACTTTATGTACCTGCGCTATGTGCTGAATGATATCGATAGCGGCAAGTACAGCGATGTGAATTTGCAAGATTTGCCGAGGGAGTTGGAAGGATATTATGACAAGCATTGGATGCAAATGATGGGGCGGGAAGACGATCCGCTGCTGGAGATGAGGGTTAAGATTATCTATGTGCTCTCGAAAGCGCGGGAAGCTGTTTCTCGCGGCTGGATTGCGAAATCGGTAGGGGAAACGGATTTTAAAGTGCAGCAGGTGTTGAAGAAATGGGAGTCGTTTTTGCGGCAGCAGCAAGTTGATGGCGAAATTCGCTACAGCATCTATCACAACAGTTTTCGCGACTTTTTGGCAAAAAATGAAACGGTGCAATCTGCGGGGGTTGACGTTGAAAAGCTCAACCGCCAAGGTATGGATAACAGGTTAAAAGGAGCGCCGATATGAGCGATTTGGGTGTGTGGTTGTCGCAGCAAAGTCGATCGGATCGAGAATATTTTTTGAAGTATCAACCCAGGGATTTTGTGGAAACTTCGGGAGAGTTCGATCGTTATTATCGTTGGGTGACGGATTTTGGTTTTATTGAGGCGAAGTTGGAATTGTTGGGGGTACAAGCGTTAATTGAGGATTACGATTTGGCAAGAGTTTCTGATGTTTTGCTGTCGGAGGGGCAAACTGAGATTTTGAATTTGATTCAAGGGGCAATTCGGAAGTCGGCGCACGTTTTGGAGAGGGATAAAACGCAATTGACAGGTCATTTGTTGGGGAGGTTGCTGGATTTTGAAATAACAAAGATTGTAGATGAATCTAAGTATTTTTGGGAGTATTGGCCATTGATTTCTAGGTTTACCCCCCGTAAACCTGTCAAAAAAGTGACGGAAAAAATCTCGTCTCCTGATGACATTCAAACCATGCTAGAACAAGCAAAGCAGTCGAAAAATGCTCCTTGGCTGCGACCTTTGAGGGCTAATCTGGAAAGGGCAAATGAGGGTGCGCTTCAGACGCTTGCCGGTCATACTGACGGGATAAAAGCAGTCGCGATCGCACCAGATGGCAAGCGAGTGATTTCGGCTTCAGGCGATGAAACCCTCAAAATCTGGGACATCAAGAGTGGCACCGAACTCAGAACTCTCATCGGTCATACTGGCGAGGTATGGGGAGTAGCGATCGCACCAGACGGTAAAACAGCGATTTCCGCTTCAGGGGATAAACTTAAAATCTGGGACACCGAGACAGGCACCGAACTTAGAACTCTCACGGGTCATACTAACTCGGTACTAGCAGTGGCGATCGCACCAGACGGCAAAACCGCGATTTCCGCTTCGTCAGATAACACCATGAAAATCTGGGACACCGAGACAGGCACCGAACTTAGAACTCTCACGGGTCATACTGAGTTGGTAAGTGCAGTGGCGATCGCACCAGACGGCAAAACCGCGATTTCCGCTTCATGGGATAACACCTTGAAAATCTGGGACACCGAGACAGGCACCGAACTT
This sequence comes from Microcoleus sp. S13_B4, assembly GCF_036700885.1. Lineage (NCBI taxonomy): Bacteria > Bacillati > Cyanobacteriota > Cyanophyceae > Oscillatoriales > Microcoleaceae > Microcoleus > Microcoleus sp. S13_B4. The sequence goes on along the minus strand of NZ_JAUBPU010000030.1, from coordinate 33,437 downwards.
AGAACTCTCACGGGTCATACTGAGTTGGTAAGTGCAGTGGCGATCGCACCAGACGGCAAAACCGCGATTTCCGCTTCATGGGATAACACCCTGAAAATCTGGGACACCGAGACAGGCACTGAACTTAGAACTCTCACGGGTCATACTGAGTTGGTAAGTGCAGTGGCGATCGCACCAGACGGCAAAACCGCGATTTCCGCTTCATGGGATAACACCCTGAAAATCTGGGACACCGAGACAGGCACCGAACTTAGAACTCTCACGGGTCATACTAACTGGGTAATGGCAGTGGCGATCGCGTCCGACGGCCTCACAGCGATTTCTGCTTCAAAGGATAAAACCCTGAAAATCTGGGACACAGACAGCCGGAAGCTGAAAACTCTCATCGGTCATACTGACTATGTAACGGCAGTAGCAATCGCGCCTGATGGCCTCACAGCGATTTCCGCTTCATGGGATAAAACCATGAAAATGTGGGATACATATAGCAGGCGCGAACTGAAAACTTTCACCGAAAGCACTCACAGGTTTACAGCAGTGGCGATCGCACCTGACGGCAAAACAGTAATTTCCGCTTCATGGGATCGCACCCTGAAAATCTGGGACACAGACAGCGGGATCGAACTGAAAACTCTCATCGGTCATACTGACAGGATAAATTCAGTGGCGATCTCACCTGACGGCAAAACAGTAATTTCCGCTTCATGGGATCGCACCCTGAAAATCTGGGACACATACAGTGGTCGGATATTGAAAACTCTCATCGGTCATACTGACAGGGTAAATGCAGTGGTGATCGCACCCGATGGCAAAACCGCGATTTCCACTTCATCAGACAATACCCTGAAAATCTGGGATACATACAGCGGTCGAATACTGAAAACTCTCATCGGTCATACTGACAGGGTAAATGCAGTAGCAATCGCACCCGATGGCAAAACCGCGATTTCTGCTTCGTCAGATAATACCTTGAAAATCTGGGATACATACGGTGGCACGGAACTTTTAACTCTCATCAGTCATACTGACAGAATATGGAAAGTAGCGATCGCACCCGATGGTTTCACAGCGATTTCCGCTTCATCAGATAACACCCTGAAAATCTGGGATTTGCTAAGTGGCAAAGAAATTGCTAGTTTCATCGGAGATTATGGATTTGGTTGCTGTGCAATGTTACCTGATGGAGTGACAGTTGTGGCGGGGGATGGTTCGGGCCGGGTGCATTTCCTGCGATTGGAGGGAGTTAGCGGCGGGCGATAATCCAAGAAACCGGGTTTTTGCCCGAATCTGTGGGTTGTAACAAGGTATTTCGGAAAAAACCCGGTTTCTGGGGCCCCGCGATCGGGTTTTTGGGTGGATGGGTTGATCGGGCGATCGGATTTGAGAGAAATGTACGATTGGGTTTTTTGTTGATCGGGCGATCGAATTTGAGAGAAATGTGCGATCGAATTCGATTTATTAGTCCGTTAGTTTGTCCGCGCAGGGAAGGCCAGTTGGTTGGCCCGCGAGTCCGCCAGGGGTTGAAACCCCCGGCGGACACTGCCACAAACTCATCACAATATTGTACCCATATCGAAATCCCCGACTTCTTCAAGAAATCAGTAATCTAATCATCCTCCTCCAATCCCAGCGGCACAAAATATTGACTGTAAACCACACTATCCGATGCCCAAAGCGGCCGCCAATAAATATTTTGGATCACCGCCTTCTCCCCATCACTATCCGCAGGCCACTGAAAACTGACGATCGCAATATTGCTATATCCCACAATCTCATCACCCTCTTGCAGCCAGCGATTGCGCCACAACAGCGATATAAAATTCCACAACCTACGCCGCACAGACAATTCTTTATTTTTATGCGATCTATTTGACGGAGTTCCCTTTTCTAGCAGCAAAAACATCCGAGCTCTTTGCCGTTTCATCCAGTCAATCCTATAGCCCCAATCAGGCAGAGATTGTCTATTCCTGACAGCAGCAGCCATAGCTTTCTTTCTGCTACTCCTGGGAATTTTCATTAATTCCAGCGGCTCATTCCATCCCAAACATTCGTGCGATCGCTCAGGAAACAGCGACTTAATCTTAGTATGAATTAAATGCGTTTTCCACTCCTCATTGATAAAAGCACTAGCAGTCAACTGCGCCAACACAGAATATTGACAATTTGATTGATAATTGGTCATATTCAAAGGCTCAATATTCGGCCTAGAATCGCCAAAATGACAATCCGACCAATAACTCAGTCGCACAGCAGCAGCATAATGAATATCCCCGCTCAACACAATTACCCGATCGCGCTGCTGAAAAAACTCCGACAACAGCTTCACAAAAGCCAACTCATGAAAATTCCAAGCATCCCCCGCATCACTATTAAAAACCTTCCCCTGTTCCACATCCCGCTTTTGAACCGCATCAATAATCCACAAACCCACCAAATTTGTCGGCACAACCACCAGCGTCGCCTCAATCTCAAACTCCCCAGTTTTATTCAGCAAATTAGTTTCATGCAAAGGCTGCTGAATTTGCTCCTCAAAACCTTTGTGAGTCAAAAGCATGGGCGGATCGATCGCGCTTTTCACCGGATACCCCCGCCAACTCCGCGTATCCAGCACAATCACCTCGTGCTTAAAACTTCTCACAGTAAAATGCCAATTCAAAACCTCACTTACACCCTCGCCATCCCGATCCAAAATAAAAACATCTTCATCTAATTTCAACTTAGGCAAATGAGTTTTCGGATCGAGCCCTGGAATTCCCAAATACGAAGCCGCATCCTCCCAAGCAGAAACATCAGTTCCCCCCGAATCCGACCATTTTTCAGCAGCCTTTAATAATTTATCTCCCGGTTTTTCGCGATCGAACTGTGCGGGCGTATTTCCCCAAGCCTGAAACACAGCGTAAGCCAGCAAAGCATTCTGCACCACCCGCCGGCCCAGCGGCTTTCCCAGCACCCGGTAACACCACTCTCGATTCAAATACAAATCGTCGCTAACATCATGGTCATCGCAAATCATATAACTAGGAATATTTGCTAGCGCCCTCCTCACCCTCCACAAATTGCGAGCAAAACCGTCAAGTTCAACAACTTCTCTATCCCAAACTTTTGCCTGCTTAGAATTTGGACAAATATCCTTACCCTTCGGAAAACGCTCGCACCAAAGTACAGGCGACCAAACTAACAAATACATCGCATAATATTCGCCCAAGCTAAACAAGTGACTTTTAGCCTTGTCCGGTTTATTCACCAACATCCCCGTAAAGCCGCCAAAATCTCTGGCAATATCGCTGCGAGTCCCCGGTTTTAACTCAATTGGTTTTTTGGACTGATATTCAGCATCAGACGGTTTCTGAATTGGCGACTCTCTAAAAATTTCCCTTTCTTGGGCAACTACATTTTCGTTTTCCGAATTTTTAGGTATACTGATACACAAATTCTTTTTAATTTGGGCATCATCCATCAGGGGTAGACTCTCTTCCCAGCCCAACAGTGTATCGCCAGCATCAGTCAAAGCCCACAGCATCGCATCGGCAACGTCGTCGCCGTAAATTTGGTCGCCGGTTAAAAACAGTTGGTGGGGCCTGCTATTTGCCGTACCTGCAAACTGTTCGATCGAATTATCCAAGATTGGCAGCGCATCTCTGCCGTCTCCGTGGGGCTTGCGACAAGAACCGTGAACGATACGCAAATAGTTTAAATCCTTCGGCGGCAGGGCAAACGTCGGCAACTGGTGAGCGAAATAACTAATCGTCTCCGGCCCCAAAGCCGACAAATTAGGGGAGGCAGGCCACAGGCAAGAAATGAGATTTTCTTTCTCATTTTCTGGGACTTCTACCCCCGACGGTGACGCGCGACTCCCAGCAAACTCTATGTCATAAGCATAAATTTGCCCGTATGTCAAGACCTTGTTGTTAATTGGTTTAGCAGTCACCGCCACTACGTGCAGGTATTTGCCGAGCTGCACGGTAGAGTTCGCACCTTGGAGTAAGGGCCGATCGACAATTTCGCCGATTCCGCCCTCTGTCGAATAAACCTTAAGTTCGACTTGGCGGGGGGCTTTCAGAGCTAGCCAAACTGTCACTGCCTGAGTTTCAGTCCGGCGCAAAATCGGGCCCGCCAGGATCAGCGGCAAGTGATGAATTCGATGACTTAAGGGAGTCCACGACATAGGATTTAAAACATAAAAATTAAATAAGGGCGCTCTATCAATCAGATTTTAGGCGATCGAGCATCTGTCACCCGGTTAATTAATGCTAAGTCTGCCAACCCAAGTCTCCAAAATTGTAACAATTCATTAAGTAAAATTAATAATCATGCTACAAGAAGAAAAATTACAGCATTTCGTCAATTCAGCCCCTCAGTTGCCAGCAATTAAATCATCAGAAACCGCTGGACGGCCCAACAGCCGACCCCTCTACTCCTCACCTTTAGATCAGGCGATCGACCGCCACCCCCTCACCGTGGCTCCAGAAACCCCGATCGCCCAAGTGTTGGCTCTCATGAACCCGATGCGCGTCTCCTGTCAGCTTTGTGGGGAAAAACAAAACGCTGTTGCTAGCGCAGCCAAGCGCAGTTGCGTCATAGTCGTGGAAGATAATCGACCGATCGGCATTTTTACAGAACGAGATATCGTCAAGCTAACTACCGTCGCAGCTTGTGCGGTAGGACTGACAATTGCTGACGTAATGACTCGATCGCCCATTACCCTCAAACAATCCGAGTCTCAAGATATTTTCACAGCTATATTCACCTTGCGCCAGCATCAGATTCGGCATTTGCCCGTAGTGGACGAGGACTCGCGACTTCTGGGCATCATCACCCGCGAAGCCATTCACGAAGCCCTGCAACCGGTTAACTTGCTAACCAATTTGCGCTGTGCAGCAGATGTCATGACCAAAGAAGTCATTTCGGCCCCAAAAACTGCCTCAGCCCTCGATTTAGCCGAACTCATGGTCAAGCATCGAGTTAGTTGCGTCGTCATTGTCCAAGAGCAAATTCAGCATCCCGAGCTGGCGATCGCGCCAATAGAAAATTACCAAATTCCGATCGGCATTGTCACCGAGCGCGATATTGTGCAGTTTCACGCCCTCGAATTAAACCTATCCCAAATATCGGCAACAGAGGCCATGAGTGCGCCTTTATTTTGCATATCTCCCGCCGATTCCCTCTGGAGTGCCCACCAGTCCATGCAGGGGCACTGTGTCCGCCGTTTGGTAGTAGTTGGCAGTTACGGAGAACTTTTGGGCATTGTCTCTGTGACAAGTTTGCCGCAAGTTTTTAACCAATCAGAAATGTACGGGACGATCGAGCTTTTGCAGCAAGCAGTTGACGATCGAGCCGCCCAATTGCAGAAAGCCAACGAACTTTTGCAGCAAGAAATTTTAGAGAGGCAGCGAGCCCAAGAAGCCCTGCGCCAAGCTCATGACGACTTAAAAAAACAAGTTGAAGAACGCACCGCTCAACTTTTAGAATCAAATGAATTGTTGAGACGGGATATTATCAAGCGCCAGCGAGTCGAAGAAGCGCTGCGGCGAAAGCAAGCTTGCTTGAAAAATCAAGCACAGCAATTAGAGCAAACGGTGCGAAAGTTGCAGCAAACTCAAACTCAATTAGTGCAAACCGAAAAAATGTCTTCTTTGGGACAAATGATTGCCGGTATCGCTCACGAAATTAACAATCCTGTTAATTTTATCTACGGCAACCTTTCCCACGCCAGCCACTACATCAAAGAATTGCTCCAACTTTTGGAACTTTACCAGCAGCACTATCCCGAACCAGTCTCGGAAATTCGGAAAGCAGCAGCAGATATCGAAGTCGAGTTTTTGGTCGAAGACTTATCTAAGATCCTGTCTTCTATGCAAGTAGGAACCGAGCGCATCCGCCAAATAGTTGTGTCGATGCGTAATTTTTCGCGATCGGATCAATCTAACATCAAGCTCGTTGACATTCATGAGGGACTCGAAACCACTTTGTTGATTTTGCAGCATCGGCTCAAAGCTCACGGCGCACATCAAGCTATTGACATTATTAAAAAATACGGTAATTTGCCCCTGATCCAGTGCTGTGGCGGTCAGATCAATCAGGTGTTTATGAATATTATCGGCAATGCTATTGATGCTTTGGATGAAGAAATCCAGAAAGGGGAATGGGCGACGAGAGAGGGGAAAAATTCACCTCCGTCAAATCCTAGTTCTCCATTGACTGTTCCCACAATTACAATTCGTACTGAAGTTGTTGATGGCGATTTTGTGGCGATCCGCATTTCCGACAACGGGCGGGGCATACCGGAGGAGATTCGCCGCCAATTATTTGACCCGTTTTTTACTACCAAACCAGTCGGCAAGGGCACTGGGTTGGGACTGTCGATTTCTTACCATTTAGTCGTCGAACAGCACGGGGGGCGGCTCAACTGCGTTTCGGAAGCTGGACGGGGCACTGAGTTTGCGATCGAAATTCCGATCGTCAGTTGTCATTAGTCAGCAGTCAGAGGATTTTAGATTTTAGATTTTAGATTTTAGATTGAACAATTTAAGGATGGGAAATGACTCATGAAGCCCGGGGTTTGGATCACGGGTCTACAGTTGCATTCTTTTTTTCAACTGGTATCAGTAGTCAGGGGAAGACATCATATTCTCCCAATTCCCCACTCTCCCCATCCACTCTCCTCCTCCACTCTCCGTCTTCCCGACTCACTCCCCCACTCTGCAACTCCCCCCCACTTCCTAAAAATTTACAATTTTTTACAAAACACCAGAAGCCCAAGCAAAGTCAATCTTTCCCAATCTAAAATCTAAAATCTAAAATCTAAAATCCCATAACTTTGCCCTCCCCTGACCCAACTGATCCGAACTCCCTTCGAGTTGGCCTCATCCACTAGCGCCTTTATGACCGTTCCAGTTACCCGCACAAGCCATCAACTGCCTGCATCCTAGCCCCAAAGCCAAAAGCCCTGATTGTTTGAGAAGTTAATTTTTGTTTTATTTTTGTACCTCTTTATATTAAGAAAGTATTCTAAAATTGATTAAAAATCTAAAAAAATTCTAAAAATAGATTTTTAGCTTAAAAAACGAGTTAAGATTCCGAGAGGTGCAAAATAAACAAATTTACTAGCATTTTCATTTATAGGCCCCCTTTCTTTTCATCGCAAGTTAGCTAATAATGCTTTCAACGAGGTGACTAAGGGCGGACTCCAAAATTGGCCTAGCCCAAAGAAGGATACAAGCCCCAAACAAAAGTCGTCGAGATCGAAAAATTTTAGCCATTAGAGAGAACTTGCAGATTCATCTGTTGAGTAAATCTAAAATCTCAAATCTGAAATCTCACAGCGACTGACAGTAAGGGCATTGCAATTGGGCTATTGCAATTGGGCTATTGCAGTTGGGCGATCGAAAAACAACATGAAACCCCAGCCCTCATCGTTTTGATAGAAACCTATAGGAGAACAAAGAGTGAAACTCGCAGTTTACGGAAAAGGTGGAATTGGCAAATCGACAACAAGCTGCAACATCTCCGTTGCCCTAGCCAAGCGCGGCAAGAAAGTTTTGCAAATCGGTTGCGATCCAAAGCACGACAGCACATTTACCCTCACTGGCTTCTTAATCCCCACAATTATTGACACCCTTCAGCAAAAGGACTATCACTACGAAGACGTTTGGCCCGAAGATGTCATCTACAAAGGCTACGGCGGCGTTGACTGCGTAGAAGCGGGTGGCCCTCCCGCAGGAGCTGGCTGCGGCGGCTATGTAGTCGGTGAAACCGTCAAACTGCTCAAAGAACTCAATGCCTTCGACGAATACGACATCATCCTGTTCGACGTGCTCGGCGACGTAGTTTGCGGCGGTTTTGCAGCCCCCTTGAATTACGCCGATTACTGCATGATTGTTACCGACAACGGTTTCGACGCTTTATTTGCAGCCAACCGCATCGCCGCCTCAGTCCGCGAAAAAGCTCGCACTCACCCGTTGCGGCTCGCCGGTTTAATTGGCAACCGCACCTCAAAGCGCGATTTGATCGACAAGTACATTGACTCTGTACCGATGCCGGTGCTGGAAGTGCTCCCCCTGATTGAAGACATCCGAGTTTCTCGCGTCAAAGGCAAAACATTGTTTGAGATGGCCGAAAGCGATCCTTCCCTCAACTACGTCTGCGATTACTACCTCAACATCGCTGACCAGATTTTGGCAATGCCCGAAGGAGTAGTGCCCAACGACACGCCCGATCGCGAATTATTCGCCTTACTTTCAGATTTTTATCTAAATCCAGTGCAACCGGTGGTCAAGAAGGAGGAAGATGAGCTAGACCTGATGATGGTTTAATAGGTCTAGCGATCAGGATGAGGATAAAGAGGTTATGGCTTTTTTTGATACTTTTTCAGTTGCTCTCAAACAGAAGTGGTTGGACTACTACCAGGTAAATCGGGCTTGGCTGCTCCTGCACATGACGGCTGAGAACACGGTCGCCACACCCGACGGCGGGAAAAGGCCTGTTTCTTACCTCATCCTGGGAATTGCGGCTGCCCTGGAGCCGGAACTCCAGCAATTAATGCTGCCCTTCTCAAAACTTAAGCCGGATGCAGACAGCCTGATCGAAGTGTTGGGGCTAAATTTTGACCCGGACATCGCGCTGGGTATGCCCTCAAATATCGCGCCGCAGACGGCCGGCAAATCTCCAACACCCGCAGCCACTCAAACTGCAACTACTGCACCCGCAGCAGCTCCAACTGCCACTGCTGCACCCGCAGCAGCTCCAACTGCCACTGCTGCACCCGCAGCAGCTCCAACTGCCACTGCTGCACCCGCAGCCAAATCTAATAAATTGGGCGGTGCTGCCTTAGCAGCAGCCGGAGTAGTCGCCGGAGCCGCTGGTATGGCAGCAGCAGCGTCAGCACTGAGCACCGAGGATGAATCCTTCGATGAGTTTGAGGAAGAAGCGGTCTCCGATTTCGACATGGACGATGACGAGGAAGAAGCGGTCTCCGATTTCGACATGGACGATGACGAGGAAGAAGCCTCGGCTTTGGACGGTCTAGGTATCGAGGACGATGAGGAAGACGCCGTATCGGACTTCGATCTGGGCGACGATGAGGAAGACGCCGTATCGGACTTTGATCTGGGCGACGATGAGGAAGACGCCGTATCGGACTTTGATCTGGGTGATGACGAGGAAGAAGAAGCCTTAGCTTTGGGCGGTCTCGACCTCGGCGATGATGACGAAGAAGCCTCGGCTTTGGGCGGTCTCGACCTCGGCGATGATGACGAAGAAGCCTCGGCTTTGGGCGGTCTTGACCTCGGCGATGATGACGAAGAAGCCTCACAATTTGGGACTTTGACCTCTGGGGATCTCGAATCGGGAATATCCGATCCGTTTGGGGAAGAAGATGCAGAGTTTGTCGCCGAAGAAATACCCGATCCTTTTGGGACAGCGACCTCAGATGACCTAGATATGGATCTGGGCGACTTGGACGATGACGGTATTGACGATTTCTCTGTATCTGATGACGATGACCTCGACGATCTCGGACTCGACGATCTGGGGGAAGCAACTACCGGAGATCCGGATGAAGATGATTTAGATGCTCTAGGTCTCGGTGATTTGGATTCCGACGATGAGGATGAAGAAATTTCCGGCTTTTTATCTGATTTTAAGTGAGGTTGTTGCGATCGCCCGCATCTGTTCTAGTCTTGAAGTTGGCCGCTCTATTGGTGAGTTGTGAGTTGCGAGTTGTTAATTTTTAATTAGCTCCAACTCACAACTGCCAAAAGGCTTTTTGCCGCGAGCGAGTTGAAGAAAACTAAATCCCTGCTGTGAGGGATTATAAGCCCTCGCGCAGAATTTTTTAGCCCAAATTTTGGATGCTGCGGCTGCGGAAATATTGAGTTTGTTGCATCTATTTTTCAGAGGAATTAGCTCAAAATCAGGTATTTCTATTTATTGTTCGCTGCGAAAGCGCGATCGCAAAAAACAGATTTTTTTTCGCTCATGTGCCTGTTCGCGTTTGAGAGGAAAAACAACCTATTTCTCTCGTCCGCGATCGCAGCCAGGCGCTCGCAAAATCCAGGTGTTTCCTCGCTCCGCCGCAAGTCCTGTTTCAGACTAAAAACAATTTAAAGGGAGAAGATTTGAGATATGACTGCTATTACTACTAATGAACCGGAAGCTTTAAACTTTGAATGCGAAACAGGCAATTATCACACATTTTGTCCGATTAGCTGCGTAGCTTGGCTTTATCAAAAAATTGAAGATAGCTTTTTCTTGGTCATCGGTACCAAGACTTGCGGCTATTTCTTGCAAAACGCAATGGGCGTGATGATTTTTGCTGAGCCTCGCTATGCGATGGCTGAGTTGGAAGAGGGCGATATTTCCGCTCAGTTAAACGATTATGATGAGTTGAAGCGGCTGTGCTTGCAAATTAAGCGCGATCGTAACCCCAGTGTAATTGTTTGGATCGGCACTTGCACCACCGAAATCATCAAAATGGATTTGGAAGGGTTAGCACCGAAGCTGGAAGCCGAAATTGGCATTCCCATCGTCACAGCGCGCGCTAACGGCTTGGATTACGCCTTTACTCAAGGAGAAGATACCGTTTTAGCAGCGATGGCTGCTAAATGCCCTGAGAAAGCGCCCGTGATGGAATCTCAGAAACAAGAACGAAATGCTATCTCTCAACTGCTGAATTTCGGCAAGAAAAAAGAGGAAGTTGCAGCAGATGAATCGGAATATGTCAAGCACACACCGCTGGTACTTTTCGGTTCTTTGCCCGACCCGGTTGTTACTCAGCTAACCTTAGAATTGAAGAAGCAAGGAATCAAAGTGTCCGGTTGGCTTCCTTCCAAGCGATACACAGAATTGCCAGTATTGGAAGAAGGCTATTATGTATCGGGCATGAATCCCTTCTTGTCGCGGACTGCTTCTACGTTGATGCGCCGCCGCAAGTGTAAGTTAATTGGTGCTCCATTCCCGATCGGCCCTGACGGAACTCGCGCTTGGATTGAAAAGATTTGCTCGGTGTTGGGAATTGAACCAAAAGGTTTGGACGAACGGGAAGCGCAAATTTGGGCTGGTTTGGAAGATTACCTGCAAATAATTCGCGGTAAATCTGTCTTCTTTATGGGCGATAATTTGCTGGAGATTTCTTTAGCACGTTTCTTGATTCGCTGCGGCATGACTTGCCCGGAAATCGGCATTCCTTACATGGACAAGCGCTATCAAGCAGCCGAGTTGGCGTTGTTAGAAAAGACTTGTCACGAGATGGGAGTTCCTACTCCTCGGATTGTGGAAAAACCCGACAATTACAATCAGCTTCAGCGGATTTACGAGCAGAATATTGACTTGGTGATTACTGGTATGGCTCACGCTAATCCTTTGGAAGCGCGGGGAATTAATACTAAGTGGTCTGTTGAGTTTACTTTTGCTCAGATTCACGGCTTTGGTAATGCGCGGGATATTTTGGAGTTGGTGACTCGTCCGTTGCGCCGGAATAATTCGCTGAAGGATTTGGGTTGGGGTAATTTGGTGAAGAATGAAGCGAAGGTTTAATCGTTTTTAGTAAGAGAGTAAGGTGGGCGTTGCTCACCTTATTTTTTTTGGAACCGCTAATGTAGGCGGATTCACGCAGATGAACGCGGATGAAGAGAAAGATAATGAGATAAGGACGATCGAGTTTAAAGGAGGGTTAAAGGGCGATCGCTCTTTTATTTTTTTATGAACCGCTGATACAGGCAGATTAACGCGGATGAAGAGTGCGATCGTACTTTTCAATCAATTTACAATTACGCCAAATGTTAATAACATTCTAGGCAAATAATCATCCAAGTTCTTGATGTGTTCATCTGTTAACTCAATCAGGTTTAGTTCGTACTTCTGATATAGTTCTTGCTTCACTTTCTTACGCGCCACATACTCCGGGTTGTTCTCATATCCCCAGTATTCAATATACACTTTCCCCCCAGGAATATAAAAGTCACAGTAAGCTTCTTCCTCTATGGGTAGTCGGCGTTCATAGGCGTGAACTAGCTCCGCCATATAGAGCCAATTATCAATCAAAACTTCAGCTTTAGACCGCACAAAATGACCGTCGGTTGTTCGATGCTGTGCACTCGCTCGGAACTTCTCGCGGAACCCTAGCTTTGTGTTTACTTCTGTTTTGCTCTGTTCTGAATTGTCACCTTTAAGACTCTCAATAGTCGCTAGAAAAACTTGATTTGTCAGTATAGATTCCGGCCAAAGTACATAAGGAGTGTTATCTTGAGGGTAGGTTTTTTGCACCGCCCCAAAACCTATTCCCCGCTTAGTGGCTACCCAGCCGTTGCGCTCTTTGTTTACCAATCCTAACTCTGCTAAAATTGGGTTGACTTTGTGCTTTGATATTTCTAGTTTCTCGCTGATGCTGGTAGCGGACAGAAGTGAGGGGGAAGAGGATTGTTGGGGTTTAGGTTTGGGCGCTGACACGGGTTGAGCGTTGTTAGCTTTCCAATGTTCGTAGCATAATTTGTGACCTGGTTTTGAAACAGCTTGATTGCATCCGGCCGCCGTGCAGGTTTCTGCTGAAAGGGCAGATAAAGCTTGATTTATGGCTGCTAGCTTGTGGAGCAAAGGATCTAAGGTCATATTAACAGCTTGAGATATATTCAAAAATAGTACCACTTTAATTTCTATGCAGTCAAGAATTAAAAACTCGCGATTCCCTTTGGGGTAGCCTCCCTCGCGCGCACTTTTCCCCAACTTTTCCAGAATCTCAGGCCGCACGCCCGTAACACGATCGCACAAAACGCCGCCTATAATCAAAACTAGCCAGAAATTCTCATCTATTGAGGAACCGCCATGAGTCAAGACAAAGAAAAAATTAGCTACTCAGAGAAAACAGAACGTCTCAGAGTTATCGGTCACTTTATCAAAACTGTGACACCGATGATTTGGACGATCGTAATTCTAGTAGTCATCATTCCCCTATTAGGTAACTTTCTAATTTCCCAGTCACTAACAAATACCGGAACCACAGCAGTTGTAGTCTCGCCACCGCACGATTTTAGCAAAGTCAACCAAGACATTAAAAACGCTATCCAACAATCCCATATAACTGCCGAAACTTTCGCGTCAAAAGAATTGGACAAATGGGAAACCGAAGTAATTGCAAGAGTTGATAACAGTTTTCTAGATTGGTACTTTGATTACTTCAATCAAAAAAAGATGGAGTTTACCGTACCTTTTAATTTCGTGAAATCTGCCGTACTCAACAGATTTGATATGACAGCAGCTTCTCAAACTGTTTCCGAAAAATTAACCGAAGACTTTCAAAGAGAATTTGCTAACCGCGTTCTGGTTCCCAAAAACGCCCAACTGCGATTTCAATTAATCACTCAAGATACTGCTAACTTGTACATAGCCGAAGTTAGCAAGAATGTGAAAGTAGTTCAAAACAATTATAATATACCGCAAGTACACTGGGACAAATATCTGAACGATATTGCCACCACAATTAGCGACAAAGGAAACGTCTCTAATTTATCATTAAAAGTATTAGTTGGGGGCAGTGGCTACTTAATTGCTAAACCCTTAATTTTGGGAGTAGCAGCTAAAGTTGGTAGTAAAGTTACCGCAAAAGTTGCCAGCAAAGCCGCCGCCAAGGTAGCTACAAAAACAGGCGGTACAGTGGCTAGTCAGTTGGGAGTAAGTTTAATCGACCCTATTGTCGGCATCGGGATTATCATTTGGGATTTGTGGGATTACAATCACACAGTCAAAGTAGAAAGACCGATTTTGCGGGAACATATTTTAGAATACTTAAAAGATGTCAAAAAGTCCCTACTCACAAATCCTGAAAGCGGGATTATGGCTGCCATTTATCAGTTGGAAAGCGGTATTTTGAAGTCGCTCCAATCTTAATAAGTTCGTAGAGAGGACGGAAGTCCTCTCCCTTAGTTTTGAATCAATAAGCACTAAAATTCTTACTACAAACCTCAAAATTTATGTCCTCAAAAACAGTTTAAACCTCGTAAACACTACCACCATTAACGCCAGAATAGTCGTATATCCCAACCCCCTCAAAAACCCCATAAACGGATTGGTTGAAGTCATCTCAATAATCACCGGTTCCAATTTACTTAAAACCAGAATGGGCCAGATAACATTCGCAAATCCTGCATAGCCAATCATCGGATTTACCCCGTTATCAATAAACAACTGCAAAAACCATTTTCTTTGAAACACATCGATAATTATAGTCAACCCAATCAACAGCAAAATCGCCATTCCCGCCGTTAAAAACAAGTAACTTATCGTCGCTGAATCTTTCTTGATGCCACCTTCATAAGGTTCAAACAGCAAACCCAAAACCAGCCAATAAAACCCCCATTTGTAAAGGCGGTTCAAGAAATTTTCCGTGACATTCCCTGGCTTTCTCAACAAAACCAAAGCGCACAAACACAGCATCACCGTCACTAATGCAGTCTGCCACACCCATCTAGCTTGCAGTCCAATTAACAATACTAAATTGACAGCTAACATCAAAACCATAAGGCTAAAATAGCGCCAACTCTTCCAGCTAGCATAACTCGCCTCTTCCGGCGAACAATACTCTATCCACCGACCCAGCAAATCGCCCACAATCGTACCGGGAATCACCACAAACAAATACTTTAAATAATCAAATTGAAACAGCCAAGGTGCAGGAGAGTACAGCGAAACTAAATTAATCCAACCGTCAGTATGAGAAGACAGCCGCGCCGCCAACAGCAAGCCCAAAAATCCCACTCGCAACCACGTATTTGAACGAGTAAACAGCCAAATTAGCGAGCCGAAAACGGCCATATTTGCTAGTACAATCAAGATAATATCGCTACGGTTAACTAAAAATCCTATACCGTTGGGATATTTGATGTGAGATACGAAGCCAATCCCCGCACTCCAAGCAGCAAGGGTTAAAGATCTCCGCCGCCACACAGACCATCTAGACGGCCAGCGAACATACATCAAAAATAATATTAAAAATCCCAACAATGCCATCCACCACTTCTGCGGGATGGATGCGTCTGGGTTAATTATAGTCGGGCGAATGTGCTGGAGAAATATCGCAAATGACGCTAACAAAAAGCCTCTTTGCAAAATAGATAAAATCACTTTTTTTGTATCCCATCCCTTGGCGATGCGGCGCGACAAAGCTAGCGGTATCGCAGCCCCCATTGCAAACAAAAAGAAGGGGAAAACTAAATCAACCCAGGTTAATCCCGGCAGTTTGTTATTAAAAATGTGGTCGGGCGGTGGCAGTTGGGCGTGATACATCCACGCCGGCAATGTTTTCCGGGCTATTGTACCGGATAAAACCATTGCTAAAACTGCTAGTCCGCGCAGGGCATCCAGCGCGTCTGCGCGTTGGGAAACCGCAGCAACTGCTAAACTATTTTCTGGTTTTACCATGTCTTTTACCTCTGATGTTTGGGATTCTAATTTATATCAAGTACGGTTGGTTGACCGCAAGATATCGGCCGGGGCGGGTTTATGGGAGTTTTTGCGCTTTGTGATAGATAATTACGAACCTAACCCCCACCGGAATAACGGTTAATTTACGGCACAGGATATTACTACACATCTTTTTTGTTCACACATAATAGAATATCTCCGGCTTATTTGCCAATTAATTTGTGGAGCCAGCTTCCTGAAGCTAAGTTGCTGAGTCTTTTTGCGGAGTGTTTTTTATTGACTGTTAACCTCGAAATTCGGTATTTATTTGGTGGAAAAAACCGCAGTTTTAATTTTAAACTGTCGTACAAGTATCCTGATGAGAAATATTTGGCAACGTATTTGTCAACTTGTTTGTTGACAGCGCCAAACGGGTAGGCTATGTGTGAGGCGACTGTTCGATTTTGGTCTAAATCTTGGGTGCATTTCCTCAGTCTAATTTGATCTTCAGATAATTCTCGGTCTAATGCTGTCAGAGAAATTTTTGTTAAATTTTCATGATTCAGTCCGTGGGATTGAATATCATAAAAACCTTTTTGCATTCCGTCTCTCAAGTCTTGACAAGTTACCTTTTTTATGAGGGAGTCCTGATGACCCAAGAAGCCGGAGTTGATAAATACAACTACTTTGGTTTTTTTGCCGTATTTATTTTCGAGAGTTTCTAAAATCGGCAGTAAGTGCGTATAAATGCTTTTATTTCCGTCGTCAAAAGTAATCATGACTTTTGGGCGATCGCGATATTCACTCGGCACCAGTTTTTTGGGATTTGCTATGAAATACTCGTAAAGCTCTTGGGATGACAAAAACCAATAGTTATGGCTAACTAAATAATCTAAAAAAGGTTCCAAATTTTGCTGGCTGTAGTCGCCAGGAAATTCTTTTCGCGGCGGTATTTCCTGGGGATTCCGAAGGTCAACAATATCGTGAAAGCCGAAAATTGGAATTTCTACTGTGAGGATTTCTAGGATTACTTGATAAGTGATGAAAGTTAGGAGGAAGGCGAGTATAAAGCTAATAATGCGTTTTTTTCTGGGCGTCATACCGGGTTTAAAATACTCCGGCCATTTGTTCACTAAATAATTTACCATTGACAATTACAACCTCATGAAGTAAAAAGTTCGGGTGGGAGTAAGAGGGTTTTTCTGGCTGATCTGCTGGGAGAATCTAGATTGTCGATCGCCCGCGTTTTCCCTCAAGATAAGCTGGCTCAAATTTAGCATGATAAAATTTTCTCGATCGCACTTATCCCGCAACCCCCGTTGACACGACAGAAGTGGTGGAGGAGTGGCGATCGTCCGCTGGCTAAAAAATCATCATTTGAGATAGATTAGGCAGTATGGGCGATCGACAGCAGCAATTCCGACAGCACCCTCCAACCTCTAAACTGCCCCCTGTTCAAAGGTTCCAAAAAGTCCAACTTCATCTTTGCACTTTCAAGGCGAAGTTGAAGTCAATTTTCTCAGCAGCAGTGAACAATACCTCTCCCCGCCAGAAATTTTTGTGATCGCTCCTAGCGCCTGGTTAATGACTGTTTTTCCTTTACTGCTCCTGTTGCTGCAAGTTGTTAATCAAGCCGCTACTTCTATCAACACCCGCTACACATTTGCTGTAATTCCGGGGTTATTTTACGGTACAATCCTGTGGTGGTCGCAACATCAAGATAAATTCAAACCCAGGTTCCACCGCTTCGGGATTGGGTGTAGCGGTCTGTCAATACTGCTTACGTACACTTCCAATCCGAATCGAGCTTTGTATTTCATCTCTCCTTATTCTTTTCAACCTTGGGTTTATCAATCTTTGCCGGCTCAACTCGGACACGCAGCTAATGTCAAAAAAGTCTTAAGTTGGATTCCCCGAGATGCTAGCATTTCTACCAGCGGTTATATCGTTTCCCACCTTTCGGGCCGCCGGAACATCATCCGTTTAGAAGTGATACAGATGAAAGACGAAGAGGGAAAAGTAGTCGATGTCGATTATGCGTTGTTAGATTTGTGGCAGTTGCAGCAAAACAATTTAAAAGTTCCCGTTGACAGAGGTAGAGTTCGGGCGGGAGTGCGTTTTACTGATGAAGCTCTACGGCGAGGTTTGTACGGAATTGCTGAAGTATTGGACGGAGTTGTTTTAGTTCAAAAAGGCATAACTTCTAAGCCGGAAGTTTTGTCGGCTTGGTCGAAATTGCCACAAGAAATCGAACCGTTGATGAAATAGTCGAAAGTCAATGATCGAGTCGGCAGTTGCGATCGCCCCCAGAGAGTAAAATCAAGTAAATTTGCCAGTATTGGTCAATCAACCCCCGTTACTCGACTAGATTTTGATTAAAGGTTTGCTATACTCCAGAAATAGACACATATTAACCTTTGGAAAATCAATAGGCCGGAGCTATGACATCCTATGCAACCTCTACAGCAAGAGCCGAGATGAGTGAGATCCGGCGCTTGAAAAACATACTGCCCCCTGAACTCCAAAGTTGGGTAACAGTAGAAAAAACAATAGAAGTTAATCCTACCCTGATCCGCAGCGAAGAAATAGGCAAAGACCAGGTAGAAATCCAAATAGACCTGATCCGCTGGGAACAGCTAGCAATGGATCAGCGGAACCTCCTATTTTGGCACGAAGTCGCCAGAATCCAAAACGACACCATCGCCAGAGACGGTTGGGAAATGGCAGCCCTCGCCATTGGTTTAGGTGGCGCCGTCGGTGAACTTTGGGTGCAAGACGGCTTGCTGCTGTTACTAGCCCTATCCCTGTGCGGCGTCTCCGGCTGGAGACTTTACCAAAAAAACAACGGAGAGAAAAGTCTAAAAGAAGCAGTAGACGCCGACGAAAAAGCCCTCGCCCTGGCAACCCGCTTCGGCTACACTCTCCCAAACGCCTACAAAAGCCTCGGCAGCGCCTTAAAAACCTTAATCGAGCAAACCTCCAAAAAACAGCAGCGGGCTAAATACGAAGCTCGTCTCCAGGCCCTCAAACGCAACGCAGCCAAAGCCAAAGCCAAAGTCCAACCTATCACCCGCGAAACCTCCCAGTCAGAAAACGTGTACAATTCTTAATCTCATCCCCCGACGCTAGTTACGGGGGTTTTCCAGTTAACCGTTAACTGTTGACTTGTGTGTTAGCTGTTAACTGTTAACTGCGATGGCTAGCGGGTGCAAGACAGGCACGAAAATTATTAACGACAAGATTAATCGGCCTGAATCCACAAAAATCTTGATTCCTATGTCAAAGTTTGCCAGCGACTGCGTTCAAAAATCTGTGGGCCAAAACTGGCACTGGTAGACTTAAGTCTATTTTTGCCTTTGATATCATTCTCGGCGGGCGAGTTTGAAAGCGTTTTTGTAAAGTTTGTATAAAGCTAGCCTTTTGTTAACCATAATATTTGGTAAAGGTGGAGCTGCTAGGACAGAATAGGCTAAAGACATCAGCTTGAAATTTGAAACCAGGACTTCATGGTCAGTCACACCCCAGAGGCAGATTTTCGGGTAACGTACTCGGACGAAATTCCCTCAGTTCACATACCCGTGCGCTTGAGCGTACTTGAAGCCGTAAACTTCAAGACAACCTGCCAGCAACTTTTTTCGGGCAGCACCGTTCCCAGCAAGATTGTCCTAGACTTCAGTCAGACGACATTCATCGACAGTAGCGGGATCGGTGCTTTAGTCAGCAATCTGAAATTTGCCAAACAGCGGGATAGCGACTTGGTGCTCCGGAGCCTCAAGCCACAGGTGATGGCAGTATTTGCTCTCACCAGCCTAGATCAAGTGCTGACGATCGAGCCGCCCTCTGCAACCTCAACTCCCATAGAGGCCAACCCCTCGGACAATCAGCTACCGATGACCCACCCCTCAGTGCAATCGTGGGTGAAGCGGCTGATAGATGTCGTTGGAGCAATCGTCGGTTTGATGATTACAGGAATTTTGCTCGTACCCATAGCTGCAGCAATCACTATCAACGATCCAGGCCCGATATTTTTCGGTCAAACCCGCTGTGGCTGGATGGGCAGACAATTTAGGATTTGGAAATTTCGATCGATGTGTACCAACGCCGAAGCAATGAAAGCCCAAATCCAAAACCAGGCTTCTGGCGCATTTTTCAAAAATGACAACGACCCGCGGATTACCAAAGTCGGGCGCATCTTACGCAAAACCAGTCTCGACGAACTGCCGCAGTTTTGGAACGTGCTCAAAGGCGAAATGAGTCTAGTCGGCACTAGACCGCCTACCCCAGACGAAGTTGAGCGCTACGAAGTCCCTCAGTGGCAGCGTTTGGATGTCAAACCAGGGATGACAGGAGAATGGCAAGTCAACGGTCGCTCTCAAGTCCGCGATTTTGAAGATGTCATCCGTTTAGATTTAAAATACCAACAAAACTGGAGCCTGGTGTATGACCTCAAACTAATTGTCAAAACTGTAACAGTCCTGTTTAACAAAAATAGTGGCGCTGTGTAGGAACCCTCAACAACCCACCGCTGAACTTTGAGGTGCTGTTGCCGAC
The DNA here is from genome assembly GCF_036700885.1 of Microcoleus sp. S13_B4. Lineage (NCBI taxonomy): Bacteria > Bacillati > Cyanobacteriota > Cyanophyceae > Oscillatoriales > Microcoleaceae > Microcoleus > Microcoleus sp. S13_B4. Next base: position 13,496 of record NZ_JAUBPU010000030.1, on the reverse strand, counting down.
GGGGGACGGAAACTCGAACTCGATACTTAGTCAAGCAGACGATCGCTAGCGATACCTACGTTAGCATTAAGTGTTAAAATTCACACGCCCAGAAAATGCACAGCTAGTTGCCAGCTCTGCAATCAGAGCATTAATAATGAGCAATTGGCGAGTTCGAGGTCATACTCGAATGATCCCAGCAGGATTTTCGAGGACGAGAAGAACTCACCTGTGTTTAGAAAAGTACCGACTGCTAAAACGATCGAAGCTTAAATCACTTCCTCGCAAGCTGACTCGGGAATTTTCCCTATTTAAACGCCCTACCGAGGCGGGTTACAGTATCAAAAGTCTCTCATTTGCTGTGCGAGTAAATGGTGCGAAAGGAATGCTCACCTTGAGGCAAAACGGGCTTCTTCAACTCAAGCTTGACTTAACTAATATGTTGCCAAGACCTTGCCCTCCTTTTTCTCTCCCTCCGGCGCTGAGTACAGCGGTGGTGGGGGCCGACCAGGGGGAAGAAAGATGAAAGACAAGCAACCAAAGGCCGAGCCGCACCTTCAGGTTGAAACAGACCTGAATGCTTTAACATCCGTTTTGGAATGGTTGGAGAATATCGTTTTGCCCCTGCTGCCAGCGGATTTCTGGTGGCAGTGCCGGCTGATAATCAACGAAGGCTTTACAAACGCTGTCCGCCACGCTCACCAAAACTTGCCCCCCACGACGCCCATAGACATTGAGGTAAAAGTGTTTGCCGATTACTTAGAAATTAGGATTTGGGACAGGGGTCAACCCTTCAACCTGGAAGCAAAGCTGCACTCGATCATGCAAGAGCAGCGCGATCCTTTGGACAGAGAAGGAGAAAGGGGACTGGTGTTCATGTACAAGCTCACAGACGATCTTCGCTATATCCGTACCGACGATCGCCGCAACTGCCTGGTAATGCGAAAAAACATTACATGAGGGCGCGATACCCGCCCGGTAAGGGCGGCTTCTTTCCCAAGGAGTGGAAGAACCCCTCGCCCCCTATTGTCCTACCCGGAATCCAACCACATCCTCTGCAATTCTGCGGGTGCAGGCTCGATGCACGCGGCTGCAGGACAATTTGCTTCAAAATAAATATTATGCGTATTCTAATTTATTCCTATAACTATTATCCAGAGCCGATCGGCATTGCCCCCCTGATGACAGAACTAGCGCAAGGCCTAGTCAAGCGCGGCCACCAAGTCCGAGTCGTCACAGGAATGCCCAACTATCCCCAGCGCCGGATTTATCCGCAATATCAGGGCAAATTTTACCTCACCGAAGAACACAACGGCGTCACAATTCAGCGCAGCTATCTGCGCGTCAACGGCCCCCACCCCACCCTCCTAGACCGACTTTTGCTAGACGGCAGTTTTGTCCTCTCCAGCGCCGTCCAAGCCTTCAGAGGCTGGCGTCCCGACGTGATTTTCTCGACAATGCCCCCTTTACCGATTTGCGTCCCAGTCGCCTTTTACGGCCGGATTCGCGCTTGCCCGATCGTCCTCAACGTTCAGGATATCGTCTCAGAAGCAGCCGTGCGCGTCGGCTTGGTCAAAAAAAACGGACTGCTAGTTCGCATTGCTGACGCTTTGGAAAAATTGGCCTACTGCACAGCCAGCCAAGTAAGCGTCATCGACAGCGGTTTTATCAAAAAATTGCACTCTCAGGGAGTACCCCCCGAAAAAATAGTTTGCGTTCCCAATTGGGTTGATGTCAATTTCATTCGCCCCTTACCCAAGGAAAATAACTCATTTCGAGCAACTCACAAACTCAAGGGCAAATTTGTCGTTCTCTATGCTGGCAATATTGCCCTCACTCAAGGGTTGCAAACAGTTGTCCAAGCAGCAGCTCGTTTGAAACACATAACCGAAATCGCTTTTGTAATTGTGGGGGAATCAACAGCACTAGCGCGCTTGCAACAAGATTGCGAAACTTACAAAGCTAATAATGTAATGCTGCTACCATTTGAACCGCGAGAAAAATTGCCCGAATTGTTAGCTGCTGCTGATGTTAGTTTAGTCGTACAAAAGCGCCGCGTTACTAACTTCAATATGCCTTCAAAAATTCAAGTAATTCTCGCCAGCGGTCGGGCAATTTTGGCGTCGGTTCCAGAAACTGGTACGGCCCAGAAAGCAGTGCAGCAAAGCGGTGGCGGGGTGGTGGTAGCGCCGGAAGATTCGCAGGCTTTGGCTGATGCTGTTGAGGATTTGTACTTGCACCCTGCTAAGGTGGATGCGTTGGGCGAGCAAGGCAGAAATTATGCTGTGGAGAATTACGGATTTGAGGAAGCTTTGAATCATTATGAAGCTTTATTTGCGACGGTTGCAGCGAGTCATTCTGAGAAAATCTTAGCACCTTTGCCAAAATAATATAAGCGCTGGAAACCACCCGTGCTTACAGTGCCAAAAGATGTTCCGAGCACTACAGAACGAACGCTCGTTAAGATAAACGCCCAAAAAATGAAATACTGAGGAGTGATTGATTTAATTGCCCAATATACCACCACCGGAACTTTGCCCCCAGCCATCCAGACAGCCATGACTGCCCCGATTAAAAGTAAAATATTGATTACTGAAAAAGAGTTTTGACTGTTAGTTATAGTCATTTTGATTAATATTTTTAGGGAAATCCTCTGTTCAACAAAAGGATCATAAAAATTCCCATAGAAGGTAGCAGCGGCTCCAGGAGAAAATAACCTTTCAGGGCATTAGCTAAAAAGAGAAAAAATGAAATAATTACCAAAAATAGCAAGTCCATTAGACTAATTGTTCAGGTAGCTACTGTTTTAAATATTCAAGCAGTTATCAGAAAAGATAACCTATCTCCCAAACAGTCGATCGCCCGGAAGCACCGGAGATGTCACGACACCGCCGTTACGCGACACAGCAGTCCATTAAAAGAAAACGCTAAAATAGTAGCTCCTACAATTTTGGAGTTAATATTTGACACTTGCACCGCCCCAGCGCGAAAACGTCCTAGCTTGGCTCTCTGAGCGCGTTCCTGCTGCCCGCATCAAACATATCCTCGGAGTCGAACAGACAGCAGGTGACTTGGCTCGCCATTACGGCCTCGATGAAGCAAAAGCTCGATCGGCCGGTTTGTTGCACGATTTGGCAAAATACTTCAAACCTCCACTGCTCCTGCAAATGGCAAGGGCGGAAGGTTTAGAGTTAGACTCAGTGTTGGAAGCAAACCCGCATTTGCTGCACGCAGACGCAAGCGCGATCGTCGCCAGAGACGAATTCGGGGTGGTCGATCGAGAAATTTTGGACGCCATCGCCAATCACACCCTCGGCCGACCAAACATGAGTCAGCTCAGTTGTACTGTATTTGTAGCAGATAGCATAGAGCCGAGCCGCGGCAACACAGCCCAACTAGAAGCACTGCGCGAGGCAAGCTTGCAAAATCTTTATGCAGCCGTGTGGCAAAGTAGCGATTATTCTCTTAAATATTTGCTAGAAACTCGCTGCTACATCCACCCCCGCACCGTACTTACGCGGAATTGGGCGCTGCAAATGGCCCGCGAATCGCCGGAAACAGGAAATTCGACGGAGAAGTCGATCGAACAAATCACAAGTTAAAAGTAAAATTTACCAGAAATTCTGTCCTTACTTTTGGCTTCAAGCTAATTCCTATTTCCAGCCTCAAACTGCCAACAATTGATCGCGAAAGCGCACCCATTCTCCAGAACCCGTATCAATTAGGAAATTAAACACTTAATGTCAGATCTAACCCAACTCCAATACTCCAGGGCCCAATCTACAGCAACGGACGGCACATCCCAAGACGAAGCCCGTGGCCTGATCATGACCGTTGCCCAAGCAGCCGATGACCGCAAAGCAGTAGATATTGTATTGCTCCGGGTGGCAGAAGTCTGCTATTTGGCAGACTACTTTGCGATCATCACCGGATTTTCCAACGTGCAGGTACGAGCCATCTCCCAAGCAATAGCAGACCAAGTGGAAGAAGAGTGGCAACGCTTGCCACTTCGTACACAAGGCCTATCAGACGCTAGTTGGGTCGTCATGGACTACGGCGACGCCATCATTCACATTTTGAAGCCTCAAGAGCGGGAGTTCTACAATTTAGAAGCGTTCTGGGGACACGCCGAACGCATTGACTTTTCCCCCACGCCGTGAGGATGGCTAATGTGAAAGACGTTTCTGCTTCTATTTGTCCCGTTCCGCAAGAACAGCGACCGATCAATGAATACCAAGAACTTAAAGAATCCTGGTTTTTTAGCTGGGTAACACTCAATTGGCCCGGATACCTGGCAAAACTAGCTTGGGTGTGGGCTTGGAGTTGCTTGGTATCGGTGCCGATAGCTGCTTCTAGCTTTGCTCCTGTCAAGTATCCCGCTCAGTTTGTCCTTAGCGGTGCCGCAGGTGCCGGTTTTATTCTAGGATTAGCTTTGCTGCGGCTCTACTTGGGTTGGTTCTACGTGCGATCGCGCCTTTCAAATCCCACGGTCGTCTACGAAGAGTCTGGCTGGTACGATTGTCAATCATGGCCTAAAACTCCCGAAGTTTTGCTTCAAGATCAGTTGATTGTCAACTACCAACTAGAACCAATTCTCAGGCGTCTGCGGCAGACATTTTATGGTTTGACAGTGTTGCTGGTTGCCGGGGGACTAACTTGGAGTTGTTTGTAATCGGGAATGGAAGGGAGTTTTGAGTTTTGAGATTGTCGCGCACAGCCAACAACGCACACGGAGTGCATGAGTGAGAAACGATCGTAGAAAGATTAACTTTATAACTCTTAACTGGCAGCTCGCAACTCATAACTTCCTCAACCCCAATCTAAAATCTAAAATCTAAAATCTAAAATTGATATGACAAGGGGAAAACGAACCCAAGCTCCCGAATTGGAAGTCACATTGCTGCGCGAAGGTATTGTGGAATCGAGGCACCGCGCCCAGGCCGCTGTCTGCGACAACCGCGGGCGCGTTCTGTCTGTTGCTGGTAACTCGGAAACGGCCTCATTTGTCCGTTCTTCACTCAAGCCTTTTCAAGCTTTGGCGGTGACGGGGACTGGCACTTTAGAACGCTACGAATTGACCGATCGAGATTTAGCGATTATTTGCAGTTCGCATCAAGGTACGATCGAGCAATCGCGCCAGGTATTTAACGTCCTGTGGCGCTGCGACATTGACCCCTCTAAACTTCAATGCCCCATTCCCGAAGGCAAAAAGAGCGCCCTGCAATACAATTGCTCCGGCAAACACGCCGGAATGCTGGCTGTCTGTCAGCAACTGCACTGGCCTCTGGACACTTATTTGCGCCGCAAACATCCTGTCCAGCAGCTTATTTTGGGCAAAGTGGCTGACTTGCTGGCAATGCCTGCGGAAGAGTTTATCAGCGCTCGCGACGACTGCGGCGCTCCTACCTATCTGTTGCAGTTGGGGCAAATGGCGTCTTTGTACGCTAAGTTGGCCTCTGGCGACAATGTGGAGATGGAACGGATTGTCCGCGCTATGACTCATCACCCAATGATGGTTGCCGGTGAGGGCAAATTTGACACGGAACTGATGCGGTTGACTCAAGGGGAATTGGTGAGCAAGTCGGGGGCCGAAGGGGTGCAGTGCATTGGCCGGGTTGGCGAAGGCATGGGCTTGGCAATTAAGGTGACGGATGGGGGAAAGCGTGCTCAATTTGCTGTGGCGATTCACTTGCTCAAGCAGTTGGGGTGGATTACTCCGACGATCGCCGAAACTCTTTCGGAAACTTACCTGACTCTCAGCGATTTTAAGCGCTTGGAGGTAATCGGGGAAGTTTCGATGCTTTAGGGCGATCGAGACTCTGAGCCGATTTCAGCAACCCCTCCCACAATCTAAAAAGTTTTTTTGATTTAGGGGTTGCAACTTTCAGAAAGATATGGTTATATTAGTAGAGAGACAAAAAGCGACGCGGGATAGAGCAGCCTGGTAGCTCGTCGGGCTCATAACCCGAAGGTCAGTGGTTCAAATCCACTTCCCGCCACCAAATTCAAGCAAACCCTGTAATCTTTAAGGTTTCAGGGTTTTGTTTTTGGCAACCACTAGAGAGAGACAAAGCGACGCGGGATAGAGCAGCCTGGTAGCTCGTCGGGCTCATAACCCGAAGGTCAGTGGTTCAAATCCACTTCCCGCCACCAAATTAAATAAGACAAGCCCCGGCACCCTAAAAGTTGCTGGGGTTTGTTTTATACCGTCTGTTTGATGTCGAGTGCGATCGTCTCTGCGATAGATTGAAAGCAGTTTATTTTAGGCGGCAACAAAAATGAGGACACAGCAGTGCTATGTCCCTACTGTATATTTGTATTTTTCTAATTGGGACAAAATAAGACCCACCCTCAACCTAAACACTCAACCCTATACTTTTCGACGACCGTTTGTGCAAGCTTTCTTTGTCAAAAAATTGCAATCCGATATCCATATTTTTTAACTCAGGATTTTAAATTGCTAAGTCGGCTGAGCTTGCATCCAATCAAAAATCAGGTTTAATTGTTCCAGCGTAACTAACCCGTACTGCCACAAAACCATCGGCAGTTCGCTGGCATCTTGTTCACCGTGTCGGAGAGCAACGGCGATGGCAGAATTCGATATTGCCAACTCTCCCCGCAAATAATCGATCAGTTGAGTTTTTCCCATCACCTTAACCGCCAGTTTTATGCGCTATTGTAAAGATATGTAGCTAATCGGTCTGTATCGGAAGTTTAATTGGTCTAATCTTATGTTCACAATAAAGAACCAGGTGTGATGGAAACCGCACAAAACTTGTGATAAAACTCTGATAAAAAAGCGATCGCAGTCACAATAACTCCGAGAATCAAAAAGTGGATTCCGCGATCGCTCGTTTGCTTCAAATGAATTCATTTAAAAGTGCTAAAGTCCTAGCTGAAGCTGAACTCCCGCTTCTGTACCGCTGTCGGTTTGTTTTGGAGGTAAAGGATTTCCTTGACGCTGGGCGTCCGAAGGAGTAGTAATAAATTCCAATGGGCCATCGATTTTGAGGCGAAATGTGTCGCCCAAGCTGCTTTCCCTTCTAGCAGAATTAGGCGCCGTTTCTGGTTGACCAATCAAGTTTTGGTAGTCCGAGTCTAAGGTTCTGTCCTCCACAGTCCTCAACGAGTCCCCAGATAAAGTCGTTTCCGAATATTGGGGCGCTGGTTGCAGTCTTTGTTGGGCGAGAACCGCCGGGGTCAAACCGATAAAAATGGAGCTCAGTCCGAGAGCAGTGCCAAGAGTAGCCATAACTGCGTTCATCATCCATGCCTCCGCTAGTTGCATCCTACTATGCTTATTTTACCTAGCTGGAATTAAGTTGCACTCTATCAAAAGTAGCTGCTTGTGGAGATATCAATTAAAGTTCCTGTTAAAACTTATAACTTTCGATCGCGCTATCGGTCAAAGAGAACTGACGTTGCAACCGGGTTGAAACGCCAGAATACGTCATTTCAGGCTTGAGTCAACCCAAAACTCGATTGGTTTGATTAGCAGGCGTCAGGAGTGGAAAAATAGTTAGTGCTGGACGCAGGGGTGGCTATCCATCGGTTTTTTTTCACGAAAATAGTTCGTTGCAGACCGCCGAAACGCTAAAAACACCCAGTTTCAGATACCAGTCTAAAAAAAGAATGCAACAGCAGGCAAGTTCTCAACCCTTACAGAATCTCTTTTTCCCAATTATTTAATTCTTTAATCTCAAAATCTATAATAATATGAGCGTGTAGATTAAGTCCAAGATTGATACTGCATTCATCTCGCTCGCCAATGTTCCCAAAGCTCGCGATCGCGCTAAGATGACGGTGACCGTCGTTAAAAACTCAGTTGCCAGCGGCAGATTCCGAGTTATTAACAGCACTTTGCCTACTAAAACCATCTCTACTTCAAAACCTGCGCTCATCAAGTTGTACTTGACCGGAATGTTGTAGGTTCATAATAGTTCTGCTTTACCATGCCAATCAAATATCTGACCGACCCGATTTTAAAAATGTCGGGAAAAGTGCCAATTCGCATCGTCCTTGTTGTGCCTTTTGCCCTCCAGACTTTCGCTGCGGTAGGGTTGACGGGGTGGCTGTCACTCCGGAATGGGCGCATAGCCGTCAACGATGTTGCCGCACAACTGCGGGCAGAAGTCACATCGCGTATCCAGCAACATATTAATAGTTATATTGAAACGCCACACCAAATCAATCAGCTCAATCTCGATGCCATCCGTCTCGGCATTGTGAACGAGCAGGATAGTGATAGTTTGCAACGCTACTTCTACAAACAAATCAAAATTTTTGATAAAATTAGCTACATTCAATTCGCATCCGAAAAAAAAGATTTTATTGGAGTTGAACGCCTCGACGACGGCAAGTTGCAAATTCAGATTTCCAATCAATCTACTGGCTATAATTTGCATAGCTACGCGCTGTCACAGTTCGAGAAACCAACCAAGCTATTAAAAACTACTCTCAACTACGACCCCCGCGTCCGACCTTGGTACATAGCTCCGGTGCGCGCAGGCAAACCGACTTGGAGTAAAATCTATAATTATTTTGACGCTCCCAAACTAGCGATTACGGCTGCTCAACCAGTTTATGGCGAGGATGGTAAACTGATTGGCATCCTGGGTTCTGACTTGGCACTTGCCCAGCTCAATCAATTCTTGGAAACTCTAAAAATTGGCAAATCAGGACAGACTTTTATTGTAGAAAGGTCGGGACAATTGGTGGCAAATTCTACTCGGGAACCGCCATTTATTGTTAGCAACGGTGTTGCAAAACGGATTGTGGCAGCCAGCAGCAAGAATGTTCTAATTCGATCGACCGCCCGCTATTTGACAGAACGCTTCGGGGATTTGCACAAAATTGACAGATCTCGCCAGTTAGATTTTACGATCGATGGTCAACGGCAATTTCTACAGGTGACGCCGCTTTTAGACAGCAGGGGCCTCGATTGGTTGATTGTGGTGACGGTTCCTGAAGCCGATTTTATGGAAAGGATTCATGCCAACACTCGGTATACTGTGGTGATGTGTCTGGGTGCTTTGGTGCTGGCAACGGCGATTGGCGCTCTGACTTCTAGGTGGATTGTGGTACCGATTCGGCGTCTGAGCAAGGCTGCGGATGCTTTGTCGCGGGGAGAATGGGACGGGATGGCAGTAGATCCCGGCTTGATGGCGTCTGTAGAGCGGGAGGATGAGGTGGGTGTCCTGGCTCGCTCTTTTAATGTGATGGCCGGTCAATTGGAAGAGTCGTTTACTACTCTCGAAGATCGGGTAGAATCTGCGATCGCCGACAAAAATCAATTAATTATTTCTCTGAAAAACTCGCAGCAAAAACTGGCTCTGCATCTTCACCAAACTCCTTTGGGAGCAATTGAATGGGATCTAAACTTTGAAGTAGCGGAATGGAATTTGTCAGCGGAAAGAATTTTTGGATACAACCGCTTGGAAGCTATGGGACGCCACGGAGTCGATCTCATAGTTCCTGAAAGTGCTAAGGAGTATGTCACGCAACTATCTATAACTTTGCTCACTAATCAAGGAGGAGTTAGTAGCATTAACGAGAACATCAGAAAAGACGGCAAAATTATTCTTTGCGAGTGGTACAATACGACTTTGGTTGATGCTGACGGCAGCATTATCGGGGTGGCATCGCTGATTCAGGATGTGACTGAATTTCACAGTGCTGTCGAGAAGTTGCGGGCTAGCGAGGAGCGGTTTCGCCAGTTGGCAGAAAATATTCATGAGGTATTTTGGATTAGAGAACCCAATCAAAAGCAGCTAGTTTATGTGAGCCCTGCTTGCGAGAAAATATGGAATTTGAGCTGTCAGAGTTTGCAGTCAGAACCGGAGGCTTTTTGGGATGCTATTCACCCGGAGGATCTCGATCGCGTCAAGGCTGCTTTTGAGAAACAGGTGCGGGGCGATTATGATGAAGAGTATCGGGTAGTGCGATCCCCTACGGGGGCTAAGCGAACGGAGGGTTCAGTTTGCTGGGTGCGCGATCGGGCTTTTCCAGTCCGCAACCAAACGGGAGAAATTTACCGCATCGTCGGTATTGCCGAAGATATTACCCAGCGCAAATTAGCAGAAGAATTCCAAAAAGTCGCTCAAACCGCTCAAGCTGCAAACCAAGCCAAAAGCGCCTTTTTAGCTAATATGAGCCACGAATTGCGAACTCCCCTCAACGCGATTATTGGTTACAGCGATATTCTCAAAGAAGACGCCGAGGATTTAGGCTGCGAAGATTTTATCCCCGACTTGCAAAAAATTCAAACAGCGGGCAAACACTTGCTATCTTTAATTAGCGACATTCTAGATATTTCTAAGATTGAAGCGGGGCGGATGGAACTTTACTTAGAAACTTTCAACCCGGTTAATTTAATTGACGAGGTAGTTTCTACTGTCAAAGCCTTGGTAGATAAAAATTCTAATAAGTTTGAAGTTGATTGTGCTGACGACTTGGGAATGATGTATGCGGACATTACCAAAACTCGTCAAATATTGCTCAACCTGCTGAGCAATGCAGCCAAATTTACGGAACATGGCACTATTAGCCTCTGTATTGAAAGAGTTAAACATGACAGCTTAACCACTCAAGAAATAGCCGAACCTTCCGACTCAATAATTTTTCGCGTAGCTGATACGGGCATTGGGATTGCCCCCGAACAATTGCAGCATTTATTTCAAGCATTTATGCAGGGCGACGCATCAACTACGCGCAAGTATGGCGGCACGGGTTTGGGATTGACTATTAGTCGTCACTTTTGCGTGATGATGGGTGGCGATATGCACGTTGAAAGCGAGTTAGGTTGCGGTTCGGTTTTTACTGTGTGCTTGCCGGCCCGCGTTGAATTATTGGTCAGCAGTTAGTCTTGCTATCCGGGACACAATTGTTACACAAGAAACCAGGATTATTGACAAAAAACCTACGCTTTTAGATAATTTATGAGCAATAAATCAAGGTGATGATAGGATGCAGCCTCAGTCTTATTCTAGTTAATTCGCCGTTTCTGCCGCCCCAAAAGTTGAGCTGTTAATACCCCGCCGACGAAGCCAAAGAAATGCCCTTGCCAGGAAACTTCCGGCTGCGAGGGCAAAACTCCCCAAATTAAACTACCGTAGAAGAAACCGACAATTAAAGATACCAAAATAGATGTAAAGCTGCGTTCAAAATAGCCCCGCAGCAGCAAAAAGCCGAAGTAACCAAAGATTAATCCGCTAGCACCAATGTGAACGGAATTAGGCGCGCCGGTCAGCCAAACTCCCAATCCGCTGACTAGCATAGTGACAGCACTCACGATAAAAAAGTCGCTAATTTCTCGTAGCATTATCAACCAACCCAATGTCACAAAAGGGAGGGTATTGGCAGCTAAGTGAGCAAAACTGCCGTGCAGAAAAGGCATCAACAGGATTCCTTGAATTCCGTCGAGGCTGCGGGGGCGGACTCCGTAGTCATTCAGCCTGCCTCGGAACAGGAATACATCGACAATTTCGATAATCCAGAGGAGGGAGACGCAGCCGCCGAGAATGGCGGCGTGGCTTTGCAATTCGCGGGTGATAGTTTTGGTTTCTGGGTTACTCATGGGTGGTGAGGGCGGTGATACCGATTATTTCTAATTGTAGGAGTTTATGAGCGATCGCGAGCAAAGATAGTTGGGGCGAGGTTTCAGGGTTTTTTGCAGCAGAGCTTATTTAAAAACATTATAACTTTCATTAAAAGTTCCGCATTTACACGTATAGGATAATTCACCTCAATGCGTCACAATTGTAATTGAACTACAAAAGGAGAGTCAACCGAAAGTTGAAGCTAGAACGTAGAAGACAGAATTTTTACCTTATCAATCAATCGTTGGGCTTGAAATGAGGACACTTTTTAGACCGCACACCGTCTTAAAAAAAATCAGGAACTACTTTTCTCGCCCTAAGTCATTAATTTAAGAAGTTCAATCCGGTAAAGCAAAACGAGATGCTGTAGATACTGATTGTAGATAATATCGCACAAGCTCTACAGAGAGTTCTTGGCACCTCGTTATAAAAGAGGAACAGAGCAAAATGAACGTATTTGAGCATCCAGTCTCCTACCGAACTCTGCCAAATTGGGTAGGATTTGGCAAACAAGAAACAGCCGTTAATGTCGCTACAAATTCTCAACCTTACGGTCAAAAGCCACACTTTGACCCCTTGCATCCGCTAAAAGAATGGCTTGATAACACTGCAATTAAAAGTCAAAAGTTGGCTCGGTTGCTGTGTAAGTTTATCCCCAGCCAGTGTCCATTTGAGCGAGAAGTCAAAATTGGCGATCGCACTTTATTATCCATTCCGCCGCTGTGCAAGTTAAATCCGCTTTACGAGCAAGTGGTGGGGCTGCGCTTTCGAGCTTTGTGTTATTTGGCTGACGAGTGCGGCGAAGATGTAACTCCTTATTGTTAATTCTGCAAAAACTTAAAATTTTCACTGTCTTTTCACCCTCCCTTATCCTTGTTGGGGAGGTTTTTTTTATTTTTAGATTATTCGGCGGTGGAAACCTGTTAACCTCAAACTCAAAGGTGGCCAAGCGCCGGTCATTTGAGTTCGAGGTTAAATTACACAAACTTTCATCTGCCTCAGCAGAAAAGCCAGATATTCTGTTAGATCCCCGGCTTTTTGAAGAAGTCGGGGCTTGAAAGGGCGATCGCATTTAAATACTAAAGGGAGCGAATCACTCGTTGTTCGAGAATGCGTTTGCCTTTGTTATAAATACTAAGGCTAGCTCCTGTAACAATGTAATCGTAGGCACCATTTTTGGCCACGTAACCAGTCCCCTCTTCAGTTCGAGCACGCAGGGCGATCGTGCTGCCGTTACTCTTTTTAACGCCGTAGTAATATAGTTGATGAGCGTGGTTGTAGCACAGATATATCCGAAAGTTGCTGGTCTCGAAATAGTTTGCCAGTGTCTGTCTTTGGCGAACACAAAAATCTCTCACCTGTTTTTGGGGAGTGGATACATGAGCTATTTGTATGGTTTCAATCGGAGACTGAGTGCGAGACGCTGTTGATGCAGTGCTTGTGTTCGATTGTCCTAGAGCAAAGGTTGCCGCTGGATTGCTGGCAAATAGCATTAAACCAAGTAAGCTGGTTTGTGTGAGTCTTGCTGTGAAGTTCATAAGTCATTCCTTTAAAATATGTTGATGCGTCTAATCTAGGTAAGTTGGATTGATTAGGGCGATCGAACAGTACAGTTTTCCCAATCGGCCTCAAGGAGGAAATCCTTGGATGCAATTTCCGTTTCCCCTGAGAGCGGGTACTATTCTCAATAAGCTTTTAGGGGCAGGCTAGAAGCCCGCCTCACAAGAGGATTGAATGTATAGTCGAAAGCTCGTTACTGAGAATGATATTTTTTGTGAGTTTCCCTGCAACTGACTAGCCGATGGACAATTAAAAAACTGGCACTTTGGATTGCGGAGAGGACTTATGTAGGGCTTGCTGAATATATCGATCGCATATTACGTGGCCTGGGTTAAGAACTGGTGCGTTCGAGAGTCATCG
>NZ_JAUBPU010000029.1:0-70325 GCF_036700885.1 Microcoleus sp. S13_B4 | reverse complement strand
CACGGCGATGACTCTCGAACGCACCAGTTCTTAACCCAGGCCACGTAATATGCGATCGATATATTCAGCAAGCCCTAATTAAGAAATTTTACTTGTAAGGTGCGTCTTTTGAGACATTTTGAGTAGAGGGAAATGTCTCGCTGGCTGAGTCACCTTACAAACCTAATTGCCATAAAAAATTTTCTGCTGTAACTTTAATGCGCGGCAGCGACAGTAAAGCATCGTCCAAACTGCTAAAAGTTGACCTATATGATACACCAAAAATATACCCACTCGCTCCAATTAAATGCGCTACAATTGGATCGACATCCCCGTAAGGATAGGCAAAACATTTAACAGATTTCTCTAATCCCCGTTCCAATATAGCACGGGATTTCGCCCCCTCCCGCACAATTTCTGTCGGCGACAATGCAGTCAGAGGTTGATGAGTAGCAGACATAGAACCGAATTGAATCCCTGCATCTCGCAGTTGCAAAATTTCCGGCCATCCCATTAACTGCACTTCTTCAACTTCGGCTTTTTCCCAACTATTTGTCTTTCCTATCGACTCCGCTACAAGAAAAACAGTCGCTGTAAAATCAAAGCGTTTTAGCAGAGGCCAAGCATATTGGAAAAAGTCGAGATAGCCACCGTCAAAAGTCATCAATACAGCTTTACCGGGTAAAGGAGTTTTATCCCGTTTCGCACTTTGCCAATTTTCCCAACTCGCAGTATAATAACCGCGATCTTTGAGATACTGCAACTGTTGTTCCAAAACCTGCGGAGTAACTGCGTCTAAACCGTCAGTGGAAATGCGGCGGTAGGCGAGAATCGGCAGCCTTTGTGTAACGCCATGATTGTGAAAAAATTGAGGTTTCCCTGAGTGAGAAACTTCTCTATACGGCGATTTTCGCCCCATGATTTCCGGTGCGTAAAATACTTGCTTTGGAAACTCGTTTTCTTGGGGAATTTGCATTGTCGGTTCCCCCGCGATTGCCGCGGCTGACTCGATTTCCGGCAGCGCCGCCACCGGGAGTGAGGCGCGGCGGCTGACACTTGTCCCGATCGCACCCTCGTGCCTGCCGAAGATCACCGCATTTGGCGGGTAAATGCCCCCAGCACCCGCTGCATTCAAACTCTCGGGCAAATCCGACCTTTGTTGAGCACAAGAGGCTAAGCGCGATCGCAGCCATTGCTTGCCGTTGAGCGGTTTTCCCAGCAAAGCTTCTCGCACGGCGGCGACGCACAACTCAAAACCAATATTTCGAGTAATTGTCGATCGCAATTTTTGAGCGGAAACAAAATTATTTTCCACCGCAACAGTGACAATACCGACAGCAACGCCGCCTATTTTCACCAGCACGTCTATTTCAGAAAGCGCAACTTTTATATTAGCAAATTCCTCGCTAACTTCTACATCAATCAAATCTCTTTCGAGGGTAATTGTTGAGACTTCCTCAGCTATTTCTGGATTGTAGAAATCCTCCAAATGCCAATGCGGACGCCCCCATAATTCTTGCAAAAATAGGGTCCAGTCATTTTTTTTGTGCAATGGTTGCAGCAAAGTTTCCCACAATCTATTGCCTTTTTCGCAGCGATTGCGTTGAAAGAAGCGATCGAGAATTGGCCAAGCAAACTGGGCTGCAATCGCATCCGCCAACACCGAACCCGCAACCATGCCATCGCAGACTGGCAATTCAACAATACCGAGTTTAATTCCTTCTAGTTCGATCGTACAGCACAGGCGATCGGATATTGGTAAAGCGTAAATATCCGAAATTGGTTCGCTCACTTCCACCGCAACTTTCCAGGTAATTTCACCCTTGACTTGCTTAATCTTATCTAAAATATATCTGATTTGATTGCTTTTAAAAGTTTTATGATATTTGTGAATCTTATTACTTTTAATCTCTCTTTCGATCCCTTGGTGCCAAGGTTGATTTAAACTGAGATAAGCCGCTTTTTCTTGATAAAATTCCAGCATTCTATCATCATATTCAATTCCCATAAAATGACAAAGTTCTTCTAACTTGTTGACTTTATTATCTAGAATGTCCTCATACTTGACTAATATATGATTAGATTTTTTAGCATATTTGTGACTAATTAACCTCGCCTCCTTCCAGCGATGGATACAGTGGTTTAAATCCCAACCAGGTCCCCACAACTCATGAGAAGTCCTAGTAGCCTCATGCAGAGATGCTATTGTATCCATACTGTTTCGCAAAATATGTATAAATTTAGCATCCGGCAAAAAGCGCTGTATATCCTCAATAAAATATAGGTGTTCCGGCGTTTTTTCCAACCAAATACTTTTGTTTTGTTCCGCCGCCAAACCATCCAAAACTCCGACAAACCAACTAACTTTTGCTGCCACAGTCTGACTATCATCAAAACCTTGCAAAAGTTCAGGGCGATTAATTTCATCCTTAAAGAAAGCTTCCATCCTACCAGGAAACTTTCGCGCAAATCTTTTGTACAGTAGATATTGAAAAAACTTAGATTCAGGGAACTTTCGCGCAAATCTTTTGTACACTAGATATTGAAAAAACTTAGATTCAGGAAAAGAAATAACTTCAGGATGAGCGGCTAATAAACTTTGAAGCATGGTTGTGCCACTTCTCGGACAGCCTACTAAAAATATGCGTTTCATTTTTATACTTTATAAATTGTTTGTGGATGCGATTTTTTTATGAACCGCAGAGAGCGCAGAGGACACAGAGGAAGAGAAGAAAGAGGTATGATTCATGTTCCTCTCTGCCCCAAGAGCGGTTAAAACTCTTTTCCTAACTCCAACTAAAATCCTCCTTCAACAAATCAGAAAGTTCTTGATTGTAAGGTTTGAAATAATTTGTTAAGTGTTGTTCGATTTCCGCAGGTATTTTGCTGTAATCCTCGACATTATTAATCTCATATTCTTTACTTGCACTCGCACTAATGTCCAAGAAATCTAACACTTCCGAAAAGACTTTGCCTGTATTTGCGTAAAAATCTTCGCTCTTGATAATTAGCAACTGTTCCCTCGGAAAATAGTCGAGCCAATTTTTGATTTGTTCTACATAAATTCCCCGCGACAAATAGGAATAATGCTGATGATTAAAACTGTAATAATTTTCATCGGCTTTAATTTTTTCAATCTCACCTTGGAGTCTATCAGGTTCAGAAGCGATCGCCTTTTCAAAATCCAACTTTTCGCAGCCACTCGCCACTTCTAAATGATAGTGCATCCACGCTCGTTTTAGCGGGTTTCGCAGCATCACAATCAGCTTAACATCCGGGAAACACTTGTAAACTCGCTCTGCCACCAAAGGATGATAAATATAGTAACCAGTCATCTCCCACAGCAGTTCTTTTTCACCAGTTACAATGCGAGTCAACTGTTTGCTGTACCACTCAACACCACGCTCAAAATTTAAATCAAAAAAGTGGATGTTCCGGGAACCTTGTTTGATAATTTGCAAGTGATTTTCAAGATGGCTGTAGAGAGATTCCGTGCCGCAGTTTTGAGCGCCAATAATTAAAAAATTAGGTTTTTGATGATTTTCCAACTGAGTCGAAATATGGGGGTAGCCGGGATTATTCTTATCCAAATCGTAAGTTACAGTGGCTGGTTCGGGTAAATCCAGAAGTGGCATTTTGCCCTCAAATTCCCAGCGGAAGGGCGGACAAAGAATCGTTTTTTGGTTTACAGTCGATCGCACGTACAGCGGATAAACCTGCCAATGATAATCGTAGGCGTAAGCCAAAGTTTCCTCGTAAACCCCAGCATTCACGTAATACTGACCGTTTCCTAAATCCAGCCTATCTATTTGCAGCCGGATTTTGCCTTTCCCTTTCACCAGCGGGAGTAGTCTGCCCATTTGATTCGTATTAGTCTCAAAACAACTTTGACCATCATCCCTGCTGATTGTCACGGCAAAAACAGCAGCAGCAATTTCCTGCGACACCGAATAATAGATTTCAATGCTAATAGCATCACCACTATCTATTTCTGAATCAGGCCACACTTTGACATCGGTAATTTCTACTTCCAAAGAACCGAAGCGATTCTGATTACCTCGCAGTGACGAGCCGCTACTCGTAGCTTCAGCAGCAGGGAGGGGAGTGCGATTTTCTGTGGACGATCGCATTTCTGACAAATACTGACCCACGACCACTTCCGGTTCCCCATAAGCCACGATTTCACCTGATTTCAGCCACAAAGCCCGATCGCACATTTTTTGAATTTGCGATGCGGTGTGAGAAATCAAAACAATCGCACATCCTTGATTCTTAAACTCAGTTATCTTATTCAAACATTTAGTTTGAAAAGCCACATCACCAACCGACAAATGTTCATCAACTAACAGCACTTCTGGATCGGTATGCACCGCCACCGAAAAAGCTAGCCGCATTTTCATCCCCGTACTGTAAGTCCGCATCGGGCTGTCAATAAACTGTTTTAACTCTGCAAATTCCACAATATCGTCAAACCTGCGCGCCACTTCCCGGCGAGTCAAACCGGCCACCACCGCACCCACAAACACGTTTTCTCTGCCCGTTAGATCCGTGTGAAAACTCGCACCCAAATCCAACAAGCCGCCAATTCTGCCGTTAACTTTAATAGATCCTTCCTCAGCCCGGCAAATACCGCCGACCAGTTGCAGCAGCGTTGATTTTCCCGCACCATTCTTGCCAAGAATTCCCAGCATTTCGCCAGGAAAAACAGTAAAATTTATATTCCGCAGCGCCCAAAAACTCGCCTCCGGCTTCAGCTTCCACCAACCGGACAAAGCGGCTTCCATAATCGTATAAGGTTTCGCGGTAGAGTAGCGGTTAAAACGCTTACCCAAACCTTTGACAATAATTGCTTCACGCATTTACACTTCCTCCACAAAATGAGCGCTTTGCCGTCTAAAAATTCCCAGTCCGATGGGTAAAAGAGCCGCCACAACCAAGCTCAAAATTAACAGAGCCGACCAATCCGGCTGCATACCTTTAAGAAGTATGGCGCGGTAAGCTTCAATCAGGGGCACCATTGGATTTAAGTAATAAAAAATCTTAAATTTTTCCGGAACCCTGCTGATGTCGTAGAAAATCGGAGTCACGTAAAACAGCATCTGCAAAACTACTCCCAAAGTGTGCTGAGTGTCGCGGAAAGTGACATTCAAAGCGGCAAGGGGATAAGCAAAACTAACTGTCAAAACAAACTGAATAATCATCACCAGTGGCAAGAAAAATAGCACTGAATTCAGATGGAGACCATCAATTGCCAGAAAGATAATTAACACCGGCAAAGCTAACACAAAGTGAATGAGTCCAGTCATCGTCGTGACTACCGGCAAAATTGCCGAGGGGAAATTTGGCTGCCTGATTAGTGCCTTATGATTGGTAATTAATGCCGTTGATTTAAATAATACCGTTTGAGACCAATTCCAGATTAACAAGCCGCTGAAAGCAAAGGAAGAAAATTTTGGAATATTAAGGGGTACGACAGAGCGAAACAAAAAGGAAAATACAGCCAACTGTAACAGCGGACTGATTAAAGTCCAAGCAATCCCCAAGGTCGATCGCTTGTAAAGTAATTTCATATCGCGATCGACCAACACCCGCAGCAAATCGAACCAATGAGCCATTTTGCGCCGATAAAGCAGCGTTCCCACATTTCTCACCGCACACCTCCGGCAACTATCTGAGGTTCTGGCTCGGATGCCTCCCAGGGCTGAATCTTAACCAAATTCTGATTCTCCACCCGGGTCAGCTTGTCAGCAATTGGTTCTAAAAAATCAGCTTCAATCAATTTTATTGCCATAATTACCATTGTTAATTTCTCTTTCTTTTAACTCTCAATTACTACTTAAGCTGTTCACCATTTAAATTTTCGATACTATCTAAGCCAGTAAAGGGTTTCAGCCTCTGCAACACCCAGTTTAAATGCTAAACAGCTTACTTACGATTAATTAAACGCTTACTTAATTACACCTCTATATTCTGTTTTTTCTCTCATCTAATTATGTCAGTTATAGGAAGAATTTTTCAGTTGTTTTTTGTCTACTACTGTAAATAACTGTAGATGTTGAAGTAGGGTGTTGTCAACTAAGCTCGGCTCAGAATGAGCAGCACTTTTGAGCATACCTTTAACCGCCATCGCCCCAGCCAGGGGTTCGGCAAAGTCAAGCGCCAGAATCGATCGCAAGTGAGCGCCCCGCAGTGGCTCTACACCGAATTGGGGAATGACGTGACCGACCGACAGTTCACCGTAACGGAGGTAAATGCCATCGGGTTTTTGCTCGTCAATGATTCGTTCTGCTGCTTCCCAACCTTCCTGCAAATCGATTTCAATTTCATGTCTTCCCAAGTCAGCATGAGCAGGCTCACCTTGCATAAAACTAAAAAGAGCCGATCGACTTTTCAACTCATCGATGACACCCCGCAAATACCAATAACCGCGCAATTTTGCCTGCAACCACCGCCAAGTTTTCCGCATCCGCAAGCTTTCGAGTAAATCAAGGGATTTCCTCAGTCCCAGAGCCAGCCAATCCACAGCAGCAGGCCAGAAAAACATGACCGCCACCAGAATTTTATCTAGCAGCGAGCAAGCAGTTTCGTAGGCTGCTATTGGCAGTATCGGTCTAAGTTCCGGGTGTCGGTGGCCGAGCAAAACATCCGATCGCCCTTCCTGACGAAATCTGCCCAAAGAGCGATCGAGGTTGTTAGTTTCGTGTTCGTAGTGATACCCGACTGCATCCGGTGCCACCGCAAAAGGTACATTTGCTTTGAGCAAGCGCAAGGCGAACTCGTAATCTTCATAGGCAGTACCCGGGCCGAAGGCAGAATCGAAGCCTCCGGTGCCAGCAAACAGTTTTATATCAATAGAAAGGTTGCCACAGAGCAAATCTTGATAAGTGTACCGGTGAGTCGGCTTGCTCATCTGGTAAAACTTTTCCTCCCACCAAGTCCGCACTTCTACGTCAAAAAAATTAGTCCTGGATTGCAACTGTGGCGGATAAGGATCGATCGCGGCGCAGCCCGGACGTTCTCGATGAACGCGCCCGTGGTTTTCGACTAAACACGGCATTGCTTCGATGTCATCGTCCAGAAACAACAGCAGTTGTCCAGTAGCCTCCGCTGCTCCAATATTGCGAGACATACCCACACTCCGGCAGTTGGCCTCAATTATGTGCATTTTAAAAGGAGCTTTGTAGTCTTGTAACATTGCTAAAGTATCGTCTATGCAGCTATCTACGACTACCCTGACTTCGATGAGGTTCATCGGATAAGTCTGTGATTGCAGAGCATCTAAAGCCCGCCGCAGCGAAGAACTTCGGTTGTGAGTTATAAGAATGATGCTAAATGTTACATTTTCCATATTTACATTCGGAATTGGGAAGGGGGAATTCGGCGGAGTGAAGGGTTCGGGCATTGGGCCTTCTTAACTCATAACCAATAACTAACAACTAATAACTAATAATTTATTCCTTAATTTTTTGCAACCACTTGCGAGACACAAAATAAGCCTTCCGGCCGCTAATGCAGCCCCGCAGTTGAGCTAACAGCAAATCACTAGGGATAGAATCCGGTTGCCTTCGCAAAGAAGCAATTAGTTCAGGAATTTGTATGTACCACAGCCATGACAAGGCTAACATAGGTACGCTGAATTCTCTGTTGACCACAAACAGCCGCGTCCAGAAAGCGTAGACTCCGATTCCGTAGCCTTGGAGCGTTTTTTGCAATTCTTCCCAAGTGCGCCGATGGCGGTGCCAGCTCAAGGCTCTCGGATCGTAGACGATGCGGTAGCTCGCGCGCAAAATGCGGGCAAACAGTTCGCAGTCTTCGCCGCCGACAGTGGGCGTTCCCGCCCCCAAAGCCTCGTCAAACAAGCCGATAGAGTCGATCGAACTTTCCCGCAAAGCCATACTCGCCGAAACCCCCACAGGAGCGACAATCAGGGGGTTGCAGTGCGCCCCATCAAAAATTCGGCGCTCAAAGCCCCGCCCGTGGGGGCTGTAGCGCTCGAACCATTCTTGCGCTTCGGTTTCTAATTCCAAGGGCATCACCAGCCCCGTGACGCACATCACTCGCGGATCGCTAAAATTCCACAAGAGCGATCGCAGCCAGTTCTGATCGGGGGCAGCATCGTCATCTGTAAACGCTACGAATTCGTGTTTAGCTTCGCGTAAAGCTCGGTTGCGGGCAGCGCTGGAACCCAGTACCTCTTCGCGCACATAGCGGACTTGTGGGTAATTTTTGACGAGTTCCTTGGTAGCGTCCGTGGCCGGACAATTGTCAATAACTAAGTATTCCTGACCGTCGTCTGGGAGCTGCATCAACGCTTCTAGACAGCGGCGCAAATCTTCCGGGCGATCGCGCGTGCAAACTGCTACTGTGGCGATCGGCATTGCCTGCAAGGGCCCGCGTTCATCCCATGCGAGGGCATCGTAGAGCCAATTTTTCCAAAGGTTCTCGCCTGCAGCATTCATCAGTATTTCCTGCAATTGAGCTCGCTCAATGCGACCTCCGACTACCGAAAGTAGAGCTTGACCGATCGGTTTTCCGTGCAGTCGAATTAAAACCAAGGCTTTGCTGTAACGCTCCTCAACCGTAATTTCTGGCGGGAGTTGGGACATTTCCAGGTCAAGAATAGCTGTTGCCATTTTAGATTTTAGATTGCGAAAAAATCATATAAACTCCGTATATTACCGGATGTATTTTAGCGAAAATTGTTTTATGGGATAGGAACTTCTCCATGCCATACTTGCCTAGCCTCAATCGCGAATCAAACATAAAGCCTTATTTTTGTTATTGCTTTTATTTATTTTTACTTTCGATGACCCGCTGATGTCAAGTTTTTTCCAACAGAATATTTTTCGTCTAACACCTTCGCTCGTTGAGGCTGGTGTCAATTGCAGGTGTTATGGGCCGTCGGCACTCTCCCAAGTCTCGCCATTAATGCCACCTCTAAAAACCAGATTTTTTGATAAAACCCGGTTTGTGCGATCGAGCTCATTTCAGCTTTAATTGCGATCTGGTACTCTTCTCTTAAACCTACGCAACAATTAAACACTCTCGCAATTAAAACTTTCGCCAGTAGTAATTATTCTCTAACAATCCCAAGCCCTTTGTTAGAATAATGACGCCGCCCCTTAAAAAATATTTCTTTAAAATCTAAAATATACCTAATTGCGCCAAAACCAATAATATTATGTATGTCTTGTATTGGTCGTTTGAGCAAGAATGCCTCCTATACAAAACACTGTATGAGTTCAAGGCTCGACCCACATTAGCTATGTTTTTACCTACTTATTTAACAGACATAAATGAGCTGAGCGAGTCCAACCCATACCACGTGAAGTGAAGCAATATTATTCATTTAAAATATTTAATGATGACTATAAATACCGACATTTCAGCAGGTTAAATAAGTCAGTGTCGGCTTCATTCGTTAATAAACTAAACTCTATAAACTACTGGTCTCTATAGGTTGAAATTGCCAGAACGACGAGGCTCAGTCACTTATCTAGAATTTGTGCCAAGCGCAGCAGTCATTTGCTGACAACAGTCAAAAAACTGGAATCTAGCACAACTTCCATGATACTATTCGAGAACTACGATGTGATGTTTGACTTAAAACCAAGCTATTACATTCTGTTTAAGCCGCCACGGGTTAGCTGACAAACAACTCAAAAACCCCACCCCAAAAAATACCCAAATGATAAAAAAAACCGAAGATTACAGACTGGTTGTAGACTCATAGACCTGAGATTATTTCGGGCAAGTTAGTGGGATTTGTACAGGATAAATATCCTCCATTGTCGGGGGATTGATCTGGCTATGTTTGGGGTCAAACAAAAAAACACATCGTTTTTCGTTTTGTCCCCTAGTCAAGGAGCGGAGTAAAGAAACCTATTATGGGGGAGTCAGCCGATTTTAGGTTTGAGTTTTGAGACTTCGGCGAGACGTTGGGCGAGCCTTCGAGTTGCACTGAGTCGAACGATTTGAGATTTACTCCACAGATGAATCTGGAGCTTGAACAAGAGTCTAAAACTTTGGGCTGCGGGCAATTCCTGTCGGAAACTTGTATCCGTTTTTGGGCGGGGTCAAAAAGCCATTTAAACTCTCTCCTCCATAGCCACAAGGTTTGCTTAAAAGAATGTATCAAACTTTTACAAAGAAACCGAGCAAACTCATAAAGTCTCTGTCTGCCCGGACAAAAACAGTTAGCTAGCCCGACGCTGGTTCTCCGTTTTTCAGATTGGACTATACACCGCCCTCACACCCCTAAAAATGAAGATTTGTAAAGTTTTATCAAGATCTTTGGGCATCTGAATTAAAATCTTCTCATAAAAAAGACTAGCTTTTAGCAGGCGCAAATTGTGGAAAAAGATTTACAACTCAGAATATGAGATCGAGTTCGCTACTCTTACATGATCCAATAAAATGTAACTTTTGATGCAAGAACCAGTAGCCTGAACTTTGTCGAAGGTCGAAGGCCCGTCCGGCAAATGCCTTCGGAAAATCGCCTTCTTGGCGCTGCATCAAATCTTAAGTGCAATTACTTCCCTTTGACGGGAGCCGGAGCCTTCGAGCAAACATTTAGCTCCAGGGCTTACGCACCACAACTTTAGATAAACCTGGTTTTTTTACCGGGAGCGAGGGCGGCAACAAAGTGTTTTCGTCCATCAAATCCGGTTTCAGCGTCCGAGACTGAACTCGATCGAATGAATGCAGTCGCAACCCATGTTTAAAAGTGGCGATACTGCAAGTTGCGTGCAAAGCAGGGAGCTAACCGCAGTGATGGATCTCGATTGTTTACCTTACGGCGCAGGCCACGCACAGGAAGGGGTCTGTCTGCTAGTCCGAATGGGGCCGCACCGCATTTTACTCGACTGCGGTGTAGAGGATATTGCACCCCTGTCAGCGACACTAAATCGATCGCTGCCAGCCGATTTTGTGGTGTGTACCCACGCCCACTCTGACCATGCCAGAGGTTTGCTAGCACTCCATCAATCTTTCCCCCACTTGCCAATTTACGGCAGCGAAGTGACAGCGCGGCTGCTACCGCTCAACTGGCCAGAACTGGCTCAGCAGCCAGAGTCGCGGTTCTGTCAGGGACTGCCCTGGCACTCGCCCCTCGAAGTGCGCCCTGGACTGAGCGTGCAGTTGTTCCCGTCGGGCCATTTGCCCGGAGCGGCGACGGTGCTGCTCACTTATGCCGCCCCGCACCGCACCTACACAGTGGTTTACACCGGCGACTTTTTCCTGTCCAATTCTCGTTTGGTGGAAGGTTTGCCCCTGGGAGAACTCAGGGGCATGAAGCCGGATGTGTTAATTTTGGAAGGCAGTTACGGCACGGCGCGCCACCCTCACCGCCGGCAACTGGAAAATCAGTTAGCCGATCGCATCCACCGCGCCATCGCCGACGGGTACTCGGTACTGCTGCCCGCGCCCGCGCTCGGTTTGGGTCAAGAACTGCTGATGCTGCTCCGCAGCCACCACTACTTTACTGGCCGCGACTTGGATATTTGGGTGGACGGCACTGTTGCCGACGGGTGCGACGCTTATCTGGAACTGTTACCCCAATTTCCCACTGCCGTCCAAAATTTTGCTCTGCACCAACCTTTGTTTTGGGATGAAAGGGTGAAACCCCGCGTCCGCCGCCTGTCTGCGGAACAACGCCCCGGATTGGGTTCCACTCCCTGTATTGTGATTACTGACCAAATAGCTGATTTGGCTTTGTATGTTGCCGATCGCACAAATCCTTGGATTTTGCTCGCCCCTCAAAAACCCGGATATCCCGTCACCGACTGGCTGGCCAACAAGCCCGAATCTGGAGTCAGAAGCGTCGAAACTTATCTGCTAGCCGAACACAGCGACGGGCCGGGGACTACCCAGCTCATCCACAATTTGCGTCCCCAGCACGTAATTTTGCTCCACGGTTCCCCTGCATATTTGGCTGACTTGGCTAACTTGGACGAGCTGCGAAACCGCTACCAGTTGCACACTCCGGCGGCCGGAACACTGGTGGAATTGCCGATCGGGGAAATGTTTTTGCAGCCCGCTATCCCAGAAACTAACTATGAGGGAGAACTTAGCGAATTGGGTACAGAGGTAGCAATTAGCTTGCCGAGTCCGATTACAGCCGATCCTCGGTGGGCCAATTTTGCCGATACCGGTTTGGTAGAAGCGCGCTGGCAAGGCGAAGAACTGGTACTGCGCGGCATCTCCCAGCGGGAACTCCTTTTTCAAGGCAGCGCCGTTCAAGCCAACCTCGAATGCTGCGGCAATTGTCAGCACTACCGCAGCCAGCGCTGTTGGAACCAGTCCAGTGCTTTGTTTGGCTTTAAAGTTACCCCCGACGGTTACTGTCCCGTGTTTAAAGCGATACCGGAGTCGGAACTTTTCCTAGATGGCGAAACAGACGGCGAATAAGCTGTCGGGTACCTAGAAACCACCCGGCAGGCCAAGAAAACAAAAAAACAGTCCTAGACGCACCCAGACAAAAAACCCTGTTTCAGCAGGGCCAGGGTGTCGCGCATTGAATTTTTAAACTACTGTGTACTTAGGCTGTTGTCGCGTGGGCAGCATATCTCGCGATCAAGCTTAAATTTAAAGGCAAAATAGCTTATGTGGTCACAACCCAGAATAGGTGTGGCCTAAACCGGGTTTTTTGCATAATTTCTCCACAAAAAAGGGAGAAAAGTCGTTTTCTTTTCCCCCAAGTTTTCCTTGTGCCTCAAGCGCCAGCTCAAAACTATTCCAAATTCGAGTCCGGGTAGTGATTGCGAATTTGTTCGGCTTCGGGACAATCGTCAGAAACTAGGGGTTCGCAGTTAGTTCGGGATACCGAAGCCAACTTCTGGGACACAGCTCCAATACTTTCGAGACGCACCATTTCTTCCCAGGAGCTGATTTCGTCTTCTTCGTCGGTTTCGTAGCGCAGCGTGACTAGATCCCCTTCAATATCTAGGATACGAGCGCGCTCTATCCAACGTTGCTGATCTCGAAGAAAAATAGAAACCTCACGACCATCACAACAGAGTTGATAGATTTTGCGCTGTAGCATTTGTCAGTTCTCCTGCGCAGTGTAACTTGCTTAAAATATGGCCTGTTTACCGTAACGTACTTTGGGTTTTACATCGGAAGGCACAGCCGTGTGGACTGGCCAGTTTCACGTTTTCCGCAACTTTGGTACCGATGGGAGTTACCAAATTTGATTTTACCACCAAATCTATCTAGTACGCCATTTATCCAATTACAGGTTGTGTAGCCAGTGGCATCCCTCGTGAGAGACATTTGCCAGCAGAGATCGAAGCATTAGGACTTGACGACGGCACGCGATTAACAGCGACAATAACAACAGACTCTGCCTCAAAAATCTCGCTCTCTTTTGCCTCAAGTCCCGCAGAAATGTATTGTCTCGACGTTTGTTTTATCGCTCACTAACGCCTCTTGGCTCAATCTCAAATCTTAAATCTCAAAGCGAAAGCTTTAAAGCGACACTCAAACAGCGACAATAAAAACAGGCTCTGCCTCAAAAATCTCGCTCTTTTCTACCTCAACTTCCCCAGAAACCTTTTGTTTCGACGTTTGTTCTGACCCTGAGTACCCTCTGTGAACTCAATCTCAAATCTCAAATCTCAAATCTCAAATCAACAGACTGGAGTGTGATAAAAATCACTGACAGCAGGCAGCCCCTAAATGTAGAAAATGGTGGCGGCCAACAACTAGCTTCAAAACGGGCAGCGGAACCTGTGGCGGTTAAGCTAAAAGAATTGCGGTTCCGTTCAAAACAAATTGGAGTCATTGCTCGTTCGTATTAAGGAGGCTAATTGATGGTGTACGCAGAAAATTGGTCGCAGCCGTCTATCTTGGAGCTAGCGCGATCGGGCAACTTTCAAGCCCTGAATTACTGGATTGACAGCTTGCTGCGCCCCGAAGGGATTTATGCCCGCGTCGAACAGGCTCAGGCCGGCTGCGTCCAAATCCTCGTAGAATTCCAGCGCGAATTTGCGCCAGATAGTACATTACTCGGGAGCACTATCCGGGAAGGCTTAGTCAAATTTATTTGCCACCAACTCTGGAGACTTAACTCGCCAGCAGTAGAAGGAGTGCGAATTCACGCGCGCTTGGCTGGGGATGCAGACATTCTCTGGAAACAGTCAGTGCGAATTGTGACTCCAGCAAACCGCCAGCGGCGGCGTTACCGTTCCCTACCGATCGTCGATTGGGTTAAATTTAAAACGTATCGTTCTCTGCTGCTAGTGGGATCGGCACTTGCCTCATTTATTTTAGGGTGTTGGGTCAGTTACCACGAGGCTCTAACCATGCAGTTAGTATCTCCAGTATCCGGCTACCAGCAAGCTGCGGTAATGTCGGGGCCGCCTCCAAAACGTGCGGATACGGTGCAAGCGGCCTTAGAAGTGGTACCAGTAGTACAGCAAAAGCAAGTTGCTAATCCTTACGACCCAACAGTAACGCTGATGTTCGGAGGAAATGTGAATCTATCGGATGCGCTCGGAGCATCTGCTGCCAACGATCACCAATGGGCTTTCGCCAATATGGACGAGTATCGGCAAGCAGATGTGGCGATGGTTAACCTAGAAAACTCCCTGACTCGCTCTACATTGGGGTCTGGCAAAAAACAATTAAATTTTAAAGCCGATCCAGAAGCGGTGAAAGTATTAACAGCCGGAGGAGTGGATATTGTCAATCTGGCAAATAGCCGCGCTATGGATTACGAGGAACCGGGGCTGGTGGAGACGATGAATACTCTAGATAATAGTGGGATTCAACACCTGGGAGCCGGCAGAGATATTAAAGAAGCGAGGCGTCCAGATATTATTGAAGTTAAGGGTCAACGGATTGCCTACCTCAGTTATTACGATGCCGAGCTTAACGTCGCTGACCAAGGGAAAGCGGGCACTAACCCCCGCCGTAACAATCGCGTGGCCGAGGATATTCGAGCTATTAGGGGTCAGGTAGACTGGATTATTGTTAATTACCACTGGGGAGTCGAATTGGCAGATTATCCGGGGGACTGGCAGATTGATTTGGCTCGGTTCACGATCGACCAAGGAGCTGATTTGGTAGTGGGACACCATCCCCAGGTATTGCAAGGTGCAGAAATTTATAAGGGCCGCCCGATAGTTTACTCGCTGGGTAATTTTATATTCGGCGGGAATGCTCGCAGGGATTACGATACCGCAGTCCTGAAAGTATCGCTCAAAGACAGGAATATGAAGGTAGAGTTTCTGCCTGTGGAGGTGAAAAAGTTTCAGCCGAAGGTGGTGAAGGGAGCCGCAGCCGATCGCATCCTCAAACGCGTCGAGCAAATTTCTAGTATTTTCGATCGACCGATGGGATCTTCTGTAGTTCTCGATGCCATAGTCCAGCCAGGAGCGGCATCAAAAACTCCAAATTCTCCATTGCCAGGATCAGCAAAGAGTGGTACATACCAGCCCGGACGAGGTTCCGGGGGAACCTCGGGTGAAAGCAATCTGCCAAGCCCCGGACAACCCAAACCTACTTTGATTTTGCCGGCTTTGCCGGCTGCGCCCCAACAACCGGACAACTCCTCATTTTTCCCGAACGGGACAGGGCCTGCAATTGAATCAAACCCGCCTGCGAATCAAAATTTGCCGCCGCGCATCTACCCCACTCAACCTCAAAATCCCAGCCGGGAACCAGAGCCGTTTACAAAAGAGCCATTCATCAAAGAACCGTTTATTTCGCCCCCATCTCCCAGTCAAGGAGCAGTGCCGAGTCCCCAAAGCTATCTTCCCCCCAGGGCTGTATCTTTTGAAGTCGCACTCAAACAGCAGCCCACCTCAGCGATCGTTCCAGGTAGCAGCAGCAAACGCTCCAAGCATCGGCTCGCCCTGCCTCCTATAGCTGGGAGCATTGGTTAGCCGGCGGGGGTCGGAGTGAGGATGCAGGGGGAGGATAGGGGCGGTAATGGGTGGAACATCAACATACCAGCGACCAATTATTAATGACCGATTTACTGACAACCAATGATCAATGACCTACTACCGATGACAAATGTGTTTGCGATCGCGCTCAAGCAAAAGCAGTACAAAACCTATATCCTCTCCGACGAAACCGCTAACTCTACTCTAGAAGTTGTGCCGGAACGGGGCGGTATTGCCACTAGCTGGCTGGTTGAAGGCAAAGAAATCTTGTACTTGGACGCGGAACGGTTCGCCAATCCCGATCTGACTGTACGTGGCGGGATTCCCATCCTGTTTCCCATCTGCAGCAATCTCCCCGACAATACTTACACCCACAAGGGAGTGGAGCGTCAGCTCAAACAGCACGGCTTTGCTCGAGACTTGCCTTGGACAATAGGCGAACAAGTTACGGAGGGTTGCGCCGCTCTTACGCTAATTCTCGATAGCTGCGATAAGACGCTGGCTGTTTATCCCTTTGATTTCCAACTAGCCTTCACTTATCAGATTAAAGGCAATTCTTTGGAAATTTTTCAGCGATACACCAATCTGTCTGCAGAACCCATGCCGTTTTCTAGTGGTTTGCACCCCTACTTTTTGGCGACGGACAAATCTAAGCTGCGCTTTGATATTCCGGGGATGCAGTACAGAGATCAGAACACCCATCAAAAGGGTTACTTCACTGGGGTTTTTGACCCGACGTTGGATGAAATTGATGTTTCCTTTGACGAACTCACTGGTCTTGCTGCTACTGTCACTGACGCGGCGAGCGGCTTGCGGCTTACCCTCAGTTACAACTCCAGCTATGGGAAGTTGGTTTTCTGGATGGTGAAGGGCAAGGATTTTTACTGTTTGGAACCTTGGACTGCTCCTCGCAATGCCCTCAATACTGGCGAACACATGATTTATTTGCAGCCGGGAGCGACTTGCCAGATGCTGGTTCGCATGACTGCAAATTTTATTTAAAAAACACTTGCTATTTCAAATGAGGGGTGCTACTATTAGAAATTGTGTGCGGTAACAATGTTTTCGCGGGTCGCTAGCTCAGCGGTAGAGCATTCGGCTTTTAACCGATTGGTCTCGGGTTCAAATCCCGGGCGACCCATAAAAAATTTGTGAGCTAAAAATTTTGAGTTTTGAGTGGAATGCTCGGAACTCAAAATTTTGTTTTTTGAACTTTTAAGTAAATCTGGAAAGATAGTGCGCGATCGGTGGCAAATTGTCTTAATATTATCGTAAGAATTGAGCTTGTTCAAAATTCACTGCCCAAAAATCACAAATAATTAGGAGGAATATCTATGGCGCTTGTACCTATGCGATTGCTGCTCGACCACGCGGCTGAAAATGGTTACGGCCTACCGGCTTACAACGTCAACAACATGGAGCAAATCCAAGCGATCATGCGCGCTGCTGACGAAACCAACAGCCCTGTGATTCTGCAAGCTTCTCGCGGCGCTCGCTCCTACGCTGGCGAAAATTTCCTGCGCCACTTGATTTTGGCAGCAGTTGAAACCTATCCTCACATTCCCATTTCCATGCACCAAGACCACGGCAATGCCCCTGGCACTTGCTATTCTGCCATGCGCCAAGGTTTTACCAGCGTGATGATGGACGGTTCTCTGGAAGCTGATGCTAAGACTCCGGCTAGCTACGAGTACAATGTTCAAGTTACTCGCGATGTGGTGAATGTTGCTCATTCGATCGGCGTTAGCGTTGAAGGCGAACTGGGTTGCTTGGGTTCTCTGGAAACAGGAATGGGCGAAGCAGAAGACGGCCACGGCTTTGAAGGTGCGCTTTCTCACGATCAGTTGCTGACAGATCCTGAACAAGCTGTTGATTTCGTTGAGCAAACCGGCGTTGATGCTCTAGCAGTCGCGATCGGCACTTCTCACGGCGCTTACAAGTTCACTCGCAAGCCGACTGGCGAAATTTTGGCAATCAGTCGCATTGAAGAAATTCACCGCCGCTTGCCGAATACTCACTTGGTAATGCACGGTTCTTCTTCTGTTCCCCAAGAATTGCTGGAAATTATCAACAGCAACGGCGGTAAAATCCGCGAAACCTACGGCGTACCTGTGGAAGAAATCCAAAAGGGCATCAAGTGCGGCGTTCGCAAGATCAATATCGATACTGACAACCGTTTGGCGATTACCGCTGCGGTGCGCGAAGCTTTGTTTGCCAAGCCAGATGAGTTTGACCCCCGCCACTTCTTGAAGCCGTCGATCAAGTATATGCAGAAGGTTTGTAGCGATCGTTATAACTCTTTCGGTTGCGCTGGTCACGGTACAAAGATTAAGCAAGTGTCTTTGGACGATTTTGCAGCTAAGTATGCTAAGGGCGAACTGAGCTCTTCTGCTAAGAAGACTGTGGCTGTTTAAGAATTTTAGGTTTTAGATTTTAGATTTGTCTGAGGTCTAAAGTTAGGATTGCCGGGTAGCTGTGGAGTTGCCCGGTTTTTGTTTGTGCGATTTTATGTATTTAGTCACTCCGCGATTGAAATCGCTATTATACAAACTAAGTCTGCCTCTGCAGACTAATAGATATCAATTACACCGCAGAGGCGATCGCATATTGCCTCAGTACAGGTGAAATCGTGTAAAAATTTGCTTGTTGTTCTATCAAGGAGCGCCGCGATAGAGATTGCAGCGCATTTAGCAAATCGGAAGCCGGAATTATGTCATTTTCTAGTAATTTTGCCCGATCGATCGGCTGGCTTTCTTTGGCTAACAAGGAGATTACTTGTTTTTCTAGTTCGGATAGGCGATCGAACTGCTGCTGTAAAACATCTTTCAAATCTTCCGGCAACAATATAGTATCATTTGGTAATAACTCTGTCACGCCTCCACCCAAGTCTTGAATCAGATTCGCCACGCTTTTTAACCATAGGGGGTTGCCTTGGTAACGATGAATGAGTGCTTCACTGTTGTCGCTTTCTTCTAACCCATACTCTCTGAGTATTTCCCGTGCGGCGGCGATGCCTAAACCTTTGAGTTGTAAGGTACGAATAGAAGTATTTTGGCTTTTAACTTGAGTCACTTCTCTCGGTTGTTCCCAACCGATTAACAGAAAGCAGCTTTGATGGGATAATTTTTCTATTTGTTTGAATAAAGAGCGATAGTCTTCGGATTCTGGTTTATATTTTCCTGCCAATTTGCCGCTACAGAAAAGGTTGTGAACATCATCTAAGACTATTAAACAGCGATGGTTTTGTAAATACTTTATCAGCGGTAAGCGTTTTTGGTTTGTTGGGGATGAATCTTCTTTTTCGGAATGGGAAAAAAGCTGTATTAGGTTTGATTGAAATTTTTCTAGGGTGGGGAGTTCGTCTAGAGTGTACCAAACTGCGTACTCAAACTCGTGTTTGATTTGTTGTACGAGTTGTACTGCTAGGGTGGTTTTGCCGATACCGCTGATGCCGGTGAGGGTGATGAGGCGACAGCGTTGTTGTAGAATCCACGTGGTGAGGGTGTGGAGTTCGGGAGTGCGATCGAAGAAATCACCCAACTCCGGCATTTCGCTTAAATCTTGATGTAGAGTTTTGGTTTGTTTTGGGTTAGCTGTTTCCTGATTGGGTGGGTGCGAGTTTGGCAGATTTGGCGGGTGTCTAGCTTCTCCACAGATATTAAAACTACCGCTCACTACAACGTCTTGTGCAAAGTTTACAACATTAGAGTTTTGTAACCTCTCTATTGCTGAGCGAACATTCGATTTACTAACATCTTCTCCTAACTCCTGTGAAAGTATCTGCCATAATTCCGATCCGATTTCCCTGATGCGACTTTCAGAACAGTCAAAATCTGTTGCTATTTCTTTGTATGTCTCGCGTTGTAGAGTTCCCCGCAGTACCGCTGCTTGTAAATCGTCAAGATGCTGACCTGTTTTCTCGAAAACTATGCGATCGGCGACATTTAACATTTCTTTAAGATTCATCTGGCAGGGAGATGCGAGAATTTTGTGTATTGTAGCTCACAACTGCCAACATTTTCGTACATTTTCGTACATTGTTGTACAAGCTTAGATTAAAGTTAAAGTAAAAGCGAGGGAGAAGTGGTGGCAAAATAGAACATTTTTGGGCTAGACAAACCTTGAATTTATTAAGGATAATGGAACAAGTATTAAAAGGATAAATTAATTTATGAAGTGGGAAGATTTGGCCAGTAAAGCAGGTGAAGAAGTAGTAGAAAATGTAGTAGAAAAAAATCTGGGAATTAATGGAAATACAGTCAGAACAGTCAAAGCGGTTGCAGAAACTGGTGCTGCGGTAGGCGCGGCTGCGAGTGCTGCTACAGGATTGACTGTAGCAGCAACTTCAGGAGCAGGAATTACTTCTGGTCTAGCTGCGGCAGGTGGTGTGGTTGGTGGTGGTATGGCGGTCGCTCCTGCGGTATTAGCAGCAGGCCCAGCTTATCTTGGGGCAAAAATCATGAATGAAACTTTGTTCAAAGAGCAATCGAACTTGTCTCAGGAAGAGAATAAGGCTCGTGCAGCGGCAAGAACAGCTACAAACGTTGGGGTTGTTGCCGGTTTAGCTGGTGCTGGTGCTGTAACGGTAGCTGGCGATGCTTCTGGTGCTGCAATTATGGGAACCCTTGCGGGTATCGGTGGTGTTGTCGGGGGAGGCGCAATTGCTGGTACTGCCATAGTTGCTGCTGCACCTGTTGCTGCTGCGGCTGCTGTTGGATACGGAATATATAAACTGTGTGGAGGTAAAGGGTAAAGATAGTTAGTTCAGTTTGAATTGGTAGGTTGGGTTTCCTGTTGCAACCCAACCTTCATCAGCGTTTAGTCTGGCTTTAGTATTTCCTCGCACCTCGCAGCAAATATCAGAAAACTGCCAGCGATTGAAAAGGTAAGCTTGACTATCTATATGCAGCCAATATTACAGCGTTGGGTTATAGAACCCATTTGATATCTTTTTAGGCGGTGCCTAGTCGTTTAAGCATCAGCCGAATAAAACAAAGCTGGAGCTTGGCATTGGAACGAGCCAGTGTACGGTCAAAGTTTTTGATCAAGCTTTTACATCTTTCCACCCAAGCGTTCGACCTCTCAATCACCCATCTAGCGGCAACAGGCACAAATCCAGATTGTCATGAAAGCCTCTTTTTCGGCTTTCGATGGTTTGGCTGAGAGTTCAAATTGAATCTTAGTCATGATCTGGGGATAAATATCTTCCAAGGCTTGAGTAAGTTTTTCCGGGTGATAGCCGTTATCTAGTAAGATAGTGGTCTTAGGCAGCGAAGCCGGTTTAGATTTGAAATAATCGATGTTTTTCTCAAACATTTCAATCAACCCTTGGTCGTCAGATATGTTAGCTTTGGTGCAATGAGTGAAGAAGGGAAAGCCTAGGATATCCACTGCCAGATGTCTTTTGATGCCATTAGTGCATTTGTAGAAACAAAAACCTTTCGACTCAACACTAGCATTGCAAGTGTTTTTCACCGCTTGTGAGTCAACTATTATCAATGTCGTCCACTGTGGTTTTTTTTGACTTGTTCGCGCACCTTGCTATGTAATGTTGTCATGATCCGATCGAGTACACCATCCTCACACCAATTTTGGTAATGCCAGAAAACCGTGGAATATGGTGGTAGATCCCTGGGTAAGTCAGACCAATTACAACCATTCTTGAGTTGATAAAGTATACCATCGAGGATTTGTCGCTTTGTCCACACTGGCGGTCGAGTTTTTTTCTTTTGTGGTAATAATGGCTCGATAATTTCCCACTCTTTGTCGCTCACATCGCTGGAATAACCCATTTTCAGCCCTGACCTGCTTAAATTGCTCTCTATGTTGCTGATTTTACTCGATCACTAAAAAGATCTCAAATGGGTTCTATAGGTTCTGTTTCGTAGCTTTGGAGTATACGGATGTTTGGTTGGCTATCTGAACTATTTAATTGGTTTTTCAGACTATGGAATCGGTTGGATGATAAAACGAAAGGTAAAATTATAGAGGAAGTTGTCAAGTCATTTGAAAAGCTGCTTCGTTCTTTTTATGGTTCGTGGAAAAATCGGCCTCCCAAGTGAGAATAAGTGATGAGTAATTTTAAGGAACTTATGGATGAGATTGAGCAATCACCTACTCAATCAGTGATGAGTAATTTTAAGTAATTTATGGATGAGATTAAGCAATCACCTACTCAATCACTGCCAGAATCTGATTTAACTCTTCCATGCCTTCAAATGGCTTTAACAGCAGGAACTTTCCTTATGTTGACGCCCTTCTCATTTTCAAATAATGAAAAGCAAAAATTCTCAGAAGAAGTATCGAGCTTAATTCAGAATGAGTCTTTTTTATCTGACTTGAGTAATCAAATTGGTCAACCTTTGGAGCAGGAATCTGAAGATGACTTCGTGAAACGCGGTAGCAATAGGTTAAGAAAGATGCTTTATGAGAGATTTGGCATCAAAGGTTGAATGGATAAAATGTTCAGGCCTGTCGAAGTAGTCGCAGCATAACTTAGTGCCCTCGCCCATCTTGCCTATTCCGTTGACACTCGTGTTACCCAACTTCTTTTTCCAGTTACAATCTGATCCATTTCCACCATTTCAAAGGGCTATGGTTGCACTCCAGGCGTGAAGCGTAGCTATCCAATAGCGAATCGTCCCAGCAAAAAAAGGGCGATCGCCTACAGAAATATAAAATATTGCCTAACTGAGTGTTTGTAGCACCGAATTACTTGTAAGGTTGGCATCAACAGTAGCTAATTTTAACCCATAGTAAATGGCTGTGGCGGCAATAAATCGGTCTCCGGGGTCTTGATGGGGTAGTGAAATCTCGCGACTTAAAATGGCAATGGCGTGATTCATTTGGGCTTCACGAGTTTCCAGAGTTTTTAAAGCTAAGTTAACCCATGTAACTGGATCGGGCTGTAAAGATATCCTTCCTTTTTCTGCAAGAATGAGCGTCTCCCAAATGCTAATTGGACTCAGCCAAAGTTCAGTATTAGGATCGGCGATCGCGGTTTGAAGTTGAAGCGATAGGCGTTGATCGCCGAGTAAATACCAAAGCCAAATGTGGGTATCGAGTAAAAGTTTCATTCTAAAACTTCCCATAGTTCGGCGACAGGAGAAATTAAATCTCCTAATATTTCACCGCTGCCTTTCATTGTGCCAAACACGGGGCGTGGGGTTTGGGTAGTGGCAGGATAGATAATCACTAATGGTTTCCCTTCATGGATGATGGTGAGGGGAGTTTTGGTACGTTCGACCTCTATAAGTAGAGTCTGGAGGGTTTGAGGTAATTCAGTCGTGGTAATTTGTGCCATTTGTTCACCTTTGACAATCTTATTCTATTTCTACTATGATAATGCGAGGATTAGATGGAAAGCGATGCTTGAGTTAAAAAAAGAGCGATCGCCCCTCGCACCAAATACCAAACACTGCGATTATTGGACAGAGTGCGATCGCACATAATCATCATCGCTAATTCGCGATCGACCTTCCGCATAAATTCTCCCCAAAGCATCCGGCTGAGATTCGTTATCTGCATCCAAGCACACAGTAGCATTTTCGCCCAATTCCACCCCAGCCAACGTATAATTTCATTGTGTGGTTCGCCGTGATTTCTGAATCTTACCGATAAAGCCACATAAAATATTTTTTTATCTATTTAGTTAGCCATAAAAATTCAAGCAAACATAGCATCGCGGGGGCAAGTTTTGTCGCACTAAACTCGCTCCTAATATAAATATCTAACTAAATCATTCCCTTAAAACTTCTGCTTCTTCCTTCGCGTCCTTCGCGTCTTCGCGGTTCGTTTCTAACACAAATACCCAATCCAAGTCGGCAAAACCTCCGGCGAACCGTACCACTTCCCCGGAGAACGAGGCGAATGCCAAACCCCCTCCAACACCAGGTTTTCGGCCCCGTCCAAAACAGCAGCTTCCACCGGCGTAATTCCATCTCCCCAAGTTTCGCCCTTCCCCACAGTCAACTCGTAACTTTTATAAGCCAGCCAAGTTCCTAAACCGCGCTTGCCAAAAACAGCCTTCCCAGCAGCGCACACGTAGCGCACCTGCGGGTGAAAAGCCCCCGGATAGTGAATTTTGACAAAATCTAGATTTTTGCGCGTCCAGCGCTCTTGAGAGACGTGCGGCGTGCCTAAAGTGATTAAAGTATTCACACATGGGTGAGCTTCCCACAAACCCGCGTCCTCAAGCACGTCGCCGTGAATTGTGTAAGGCTTTTCGCCCAAATAGATGCGAGAAATCCAGCCGCCGGCGGAATGACCGACGAGATTGATCTGGGGAACGCCGTATTGCTGTAACATTTGTTTGACCGTACGATCGAGCTGTCGCAAAATTGGCACCATCGACCGCCCGCCAAAAGTCGGCAACCAATCTCCCTTGCCCAGAGGCACTGTTACTGTTGGGAAACCTCGATCAACCAGAGATTTTTCTAATTCGCGATAGTCGGAAGCAGCAGCAAAATATCCTGGTAAAATCACGGTTGGTAATGGCATTGTCAATTTTAGATTTTAGATTTTAGATTTTAGATTTTGCGGCCAGAGTGCTACGATCTGTTTTTCAAGTTCAAAGACGCTTGCCGAAGCATCCTTTGGATTACTAACATCTGCCGCTCGTTAAACCTTTTGCTTAGGGAATATCTACTTCTATGGCTCGCGAGCCGATTCAAACATGGTATTTTACCCTAGTTGTCGTTCACTTAGAAGACCGTTTTCTACTGGTACAAGAGCGCAAGTACGAGCAGCAGTGGTATCTCCCAGCAGGGCGAGTGGAAAAAGGGGAGACTTTGCTCGAAGCTGCTATGCGTAATACCCTTGAGGAAGCGGGCATTTCCATCATCATTGAGGGAATTCTCCGGGTAGAGCACACAGTGATGCCTAAGGGCAATGTGCGCCTCCGAGTCATTTTTGTGGCTCGTCCACAAGATAAGACGCCGCCCAAGAGTAAGCCGGATGAGCATACTTTGTGCGCGGGCTGGTATTCTCTCAAGGAATTAGACCAGTTGTCGTTGCGGGGAGAGGAAGTTCGAGAAATGTTTCAATATATGGCAAGCGGCGCTCCAATTTATCCCATCGACTTGCTCACCATCGAGGGAGCTCCTTTTAAAAATTACCGCTATCGCTGGTGAATCCATCGATTTGGGATTTTGGATTTGGGATTTTCGATTGAATAATTACTTCCACGGATGAATCCGGTTGTGTAACCGAATTGGAAACAGGGCTCGATCCGTTTGCTCGATCGTGTTTAATGAATTAGTTGGGCTTCAGACCCCGGAAAAAGACGGTATAGCAGCGGTGCAGTCTGTTTTTTAGGTCGCCCCAGTCCGGCCCGCCTGACGCCCGCTGACCATTCTCAACAATATCTGATAAACCGCGTATAGGATTCGGCCAAAGGCATTAAACAAGAAAAACAATGGTTTGAGCAATTAACAACGTCCTTACCCTATTGGCGACTGCTATACAAGCGTGGAACCAGGCAAAAACCGGGTTTCTACGCTTGAGTGCTTGATGTGAGGGTCGCGAAATCTCCCTAAAAGTTGATCGGGCAATTTCGATACCGACCGTGCTAAAATTATACCTTTGAATTCTCCAACAGCCACTTTTAAAATCACTCAAAAAAAATATCAATTAATAACTCTTAACTTCCAATTCCCAATTATCAATTCTCAATTACCAATTACCAATTCCCCATTCCCCATAGTCATGACTGACTCTTCCTCCCTAGCCAACACCCTTTCCGAACCGCTGCGCCAGCCTTTTTGGTGGGCAGCCCTAGCTTCTGTCAGCCTTCACGGAGTGCTCGGAGTAAGTGCCCCGACGATCTCAAAAATAATTTATGGTGGTGGAAATTCCTCAAAAAATATCCCCGGTTCCGTCGGGTTAGTAGAGCTAACTCCCGCAGAGGCCGGCCGCCTGCCACAAACCATACCACCGCGCCCGTCTAATACGCGATTTACGCCATTTTCGATCGCACCAGTTCCCCTTCGGCCAGCGCCAAAGTTAGCCCCGCCCTTGCCTCCCGCACCTGATACCATCAACTTGCCCGCCATGCCGCCGGGAATGCCCCCTCCTGGATTCTTTTCCCCTCTGCCTTCTTCCCCTCTCCCGCCCTTAACGGCCCCAACAGCCCCGCCACCTCCCAAAACTCCATCCCCAACAGTCAGAGCCCGCTCCCAGCCAACACCCACTTTCGTCCCACCCGTACCTCCCAGCGGTTTGCTTTTCCCACCCTTACCTGGTAATTTCGATCGCAATATCCCGCCACCGCCACCATCGCTGCCAGAAGCGCCCCAGCTTCCCGGTGGCTCGGAAGATGAAGCAGAGACGCTCAAAAAGCTCATAGCCAGTAGAGGCGGACTCCCACTATTTCCAGACGGAGCTCCAGTCTTTACCCCGGAATTCCCAATTGCCGGCAGGAATGTGGGACCCGATGGAGTACCAAAATTGACTCAAAAAGATCCCAATAAAAGGAATCTCATCGCAGAAACTCCCGAAGAAAGAATCAGGAGGCAACAATTTGAAGAGGGACAGCGACAGCTAGGACAGTCCGGCCAACCGGGTTCAAACTTACCCACCGACAGAGAGACACAGCTTGCGGCTGCAAATACCTATGTTGCTTTGTTTGAGAAATTCAAAAAGGCTTATCCTGACTTGGAAATGACGGGGCCGACTCCTGTGAATGTCCCTTATCCGGTAACCGCTTGCTCGCAAAAACTCCAAGGAACAGCAGTTTTTGGAGCAGTTGTCAGCCCTCAAGGCTTGCTCAAGGCAGAGCCTCAGCCGATCGTCCCCACGGGTTACGGTATTCTCGATAATGCGGCTAAAATTGCGATTATTAGCCCTTCCCTAACATTTGCCGCAGCCAGCACGCACAAGCTTTACCAACTGGCTGTCGAGTTTAAGTACGACGAAAAAGTTTGCAGTGGCATTCCTCTCACCCCAACCAGGCCCAACCCACCAGGCCAGCAGCAGCCAGCGCCCGCCCCGACAGCGCCCAGACCAACAGCCCAGCCGCCCTCCCCAGCGCCTACTGAAGTGAAACCGCAGTTTGAGAAGCCGCCGGCCCCCTCCACCAAACCGCAGCCCGGGGCCAAACCGTCGCCGCCCGCACCCAAGCCCGGGGCTCAACCGTCGCCCTCGCGTGAACCGAAACCAGCCGCGGAACAGTCGCCTTCTCCTCAACCGCACCCGGGTGAAAAGTCCCCGCAGCCGGAAGCTGCGCCTTCTCCTGCCGCCCAAGAGTCCCCGCAGCCGGAAGCTGCGCCTTCTCCTGCCGCCCAAGAGTCCCCGCAGCCGGAAGTGTCGCCATCGCC
Source organism: Microcoleus sp. S13_B4 (assembly GCF_036700885.1). Classification (NCBI taxonomy): domain Bacteria; kingdom Bacillati; phylum Cyanobacteriota; class Cyanophyceae; order Oscillatoriales; family Microcoleaceae; genus Microcoleus; species Microcoleus sp. S13_B4. The sequence goes on along the minus strand of NZ_JAUBPU010000029.1, from coordinate 43,141 downwards.
GGAAGCTGCGCCTTCTCCTGCCCCCGAAGTGTCGCCATCTCCGACCCCGGAAGTGTCGCCATCGCCGGAAGCTGCGCCTTCTCCTGCCGCTACCGAAAATTAATTGACCATGGGTAATTGGCAATCTGGTATGGGAATGGGTAATATCCAATCTGCTTGCTTCAATATTGTGAGTCTTGCTTAAAGAGTCGCATCCGCAAAAAACTGGATCAGTTTGATTATTTACCAGATGCAATAGAGAATGTCTTACGCTTGGTGTCCGATGCCGACGAAAGCGGTTGCTATACTTTTAGGGAATTAACGAATGAGAGATTTATCTTAAATTGAGCTTGAATATATCGATCGCTCCTGTTATTGGGAAAGCGATCGCTTATTCATCAAGCCCTAATTATTTACGCTCGATTTTTTAATGTAACGCTTGTACATTCCTCCACTCATTGCCTTTTCTCTCAAGTCCCATCGAAAGAAAAATACTGGACGAGGCGATCGCACCTGCGGAATGTGGGTTCCGCCTGTGGAGTCATATCAATTCCGGTTGCATCGGAATAGTCAAATCCAGTCAACAATCAACAATTACCGATGGAGGGTGCAACCGGATTTGATATCATTCATCTGCGTTAATCTGTATTTATCTGCCCTCATCTGCGGTAAAAAAAAGATAATTTATCGGACCGCAGATGACAAGGGATTGACGCTGATTCACGCAGATGCAGATCGGAGATATATGAATAATTCCGCTCCTAACAGATTTGATATCACTTGTTTAATATTTAATCTAAAATCTACAATTTACAATCTACTCACCCAAGTTCAAGATTCCCAATGGCGGTTGTGGAGTCAAATCTCAAATCTCAAATCTCAAATCTCAAATCTCAAGTCTCAAATCTACAATTGACGGACTTTCCTGGCTGGAATCTATCAAAAGAGGGAACTTTTTTAACCGCTCGTCGGTGGATAACCTCTATCTAGAGAACGGTTACGCCGATCGCTCTGATCGAGTAAAAATAGAATGTCATATCTCCTTTCTCCTTTTGTATTCTATGAAACTGAATTCTTTTACGAAACGGCTTTCGACTTTAGGACGCTTGATGGCTACAACTGTGCTTTGCGTGTCAGCGATGGCCTTCGTGTGGTCTGGTGCGTTCTTCTCGAACACCGCAGCAATGGCATCTCCTGCCGTAAACTTGATCGCAGCAGCAGATGCGGGCGATGGGGTTCAAGAAAAAGCCAGCAAAGATGCTGGACGAACCAAGAATTTCATCCGAGATACAGAAGAGAAGGTTAAGGAAACTGCCAAGACAAATGCTGCTAAAGTCGATCGAGCATCGGAAAATGGTAGTGTAGTAGAGCGCAAAGCTAAGAAAGATGCGGCCACAATTGAGAAAAGAGCATCGGAAGATTCAGCTCGGACTCAGAAAGCAGTAGATAATACCAAGAATGCTGTCGAGAGCGCTGTTGACAGCATCAAGGGTGTTTTTAGCAAGTAGACAATAAATAAGTAGGTAAGCGCAAAAAAACAATAATATCTTGCAGGGGCTTGTAGGGGCGGCTTTAGGGCTTATCTACAGTAAGGGCGAGTCGATCGTTGCAGAACCCGCCCTCTCCCCCAGTAATGTTTATTTGTACTTACTTACTTGAAACTGAAAGATTGAGGTACATTGACCAAGACCTCTAGAGGGTTGGTAGAACCGACCCCAAACCATGCTTTAAAATTGCCGCAAAAAGCGCAAGTCGCTAGCATAAACCCGGCGAATGTCGTCGATTTCATAAAGTACCATTGCGAACCGCTCGACCCCAAAACCGGCCGCAAACCCAGTATATTTTTCTGGATCTAAACCGACTCCTTTAAGAACATTAGGATCGACCGTTCCGCAGCCCAAAACTTCCAGCCATTTGCCGTTCCACTGCAAATCAACTTCGGCAGAAGGTTCCGTAAACGGAAAGTAACTCGTGCGGAAACGGATCGGCAAATCTTGCCCGAACATTTGCCGCAAAAATTCTTTAATTGTGCCTTTCAAGTCAGTAAATGTTAGACCTTCATCAATTGCTAAAAGCTCAATTTGGTGGAAGACTGCCGCGTGAGTAGCATCGACAGTATCGCGGCGGTAAACGCGGCCGGGAGAGACAATCCGAATCGGTGGTTTGTGCTGTTCCATGTAGCGAATTTGCACTGATGATGTCTGAGTCCGCAGCAAGTCGCCGCCTGGCAAGTAAAATGTATCTTGCATATCCCGCGCTGGGTGATCTGGCGGGGTGTTGAGCGCCTCGAAGTTGTAATAATCTGTTTCTATTTCCGGGCCGTTGGCGACGGTGTAGCCGAGGCCGACAAAGATATCGAGAGCGCGGTCTATGACGGCGTTTAAGGGGTGAATACGGCCTTGGGGACGAAAAATCCCCGGCATGGTGACATCAATGGTTTCTGAGGCTAATTTGGCTCCTATTTGGGCGGTTTGGAGGGCGGCGCGCTTCTCTTCTAAATCGGCTTGCAGAGCTTCTTTTACAGTATTGGCGATCGCACCTACTTTGGGCCGCTGGTCTGGCGACAGTTTGCCCATCATGCCTAAAATTTGAGAGAGTTGGCCTTTTTTGCCGAGGTAGCCGACGCGCAACTGTTCGAGTTGTTCGAGGGTATTGGCAGTGGCGATCGCACTTTTGGACTCTTGGCCGAGGGTTTCTAGTTGAGTTTCAATGTCGCTTAGCTGGACAGTCATTTTGATTTTAGATTTTTGATTTTAGATTTTAGATTGAGGGCGGTTTTGGGCCAAGTTGAGTTTAGCGCAATTTTGGCTCGACAGTATTGTTGATTTTATATTTTAGATTTTCGGTATTTACGGATAATTCGTAATAAGTAATGGGATGTTAGAGCGATCGCCCTAGTTAAATCTAGTTTACTATTGTTATAAGGCCTATAAAAATTTCAATGAAACTTTTAATTAGCAACGACGACGGCATCTTTGCACAAGGCATTCGTAGCCTCGCCAACGCTCTCGCCGCCGCTGGCCACGACGTGAGCGTAGTTTGTCCCGACAGAGAGCGCTCTGCTACCGGCCACGGCCTTACCCTGCACCAACCCATCCGCGCCGAAATTGTCGAATCTATTTTTGATCCCGCAGTCCAAGCTTGGGCCTGTTCGGGCACTCCCGCCGACTGCGTAAAACTTGCTTTGTGGGCTTTACTTGACAAACCTCCGGATTTTGTTCTTTCCGGTATCAACCACGGGCCCAATTTAGGCACGGATATCATCTGTTCGGGTACGGTTTCTGCTGCAATGGAAGGAATTATGGAAGGCATTCCCAGCATTGCTTTTAGCCTCGCCAGCTTTACTTCGCAGGAATTTGGGCCGGCGGTGGATTTCGCTGTCACCTTGCTGGCACAGTTGGAAAAACAGCCAATGCCGAAACCGGTACTGTTGAATGTCAACATACCTGCTGTGACACAAGCAGAAATTACCGGAGTTGCGATCGCCCGTCAAGGCATTCGCCGCTATTTCGACATATTTCAAAAGCGCACTGATCCGCGCGGCAAAACTTATTATTGGCTAGCTGGGGAATTGTTAGAAGATGTAGAAGAAGTCCATGATCCGGCAGTGCCGCATGATATTCCTACGGACGTACAAGCTATTCGCGACAATAAAATTACCGTTACTCCGCTGCAGTACAATCTCACCTGTGCTCCAGACTTGCACTCGTTGCGGGATTGGCAAGTTGAAGGTTTTCCCAAGCAGTGAGCTCCGATTGACCCGATCGGAGCGGTAAACTAAGAATTAAGGAAAAGTGCTTCTCAAGGTCTATACCTTAGGCGTTAACACAGGCTCCCAATTACTTGTTAGTTTTTTTTACTCAAGAAAAACAGTTATGAACGCTCCCACCTATAACACTCATTCTGTCACTTGCCCGATATGCAACCGTTCCAGCGTCGTAGGCCCAGTCGGGATGGTCAGTGGACTATTCACTTGTCCCCACTGCCATTCTCATATGGTAATTAGCTGGAGCGGTCATTTTGTGCGCGATCCTTTTAGTCTCAAACAACTGACGGTGGGAAAGATGCTCAGGCGCGAGAGCAGACCGTTAGCTCGCCTTCAGCGGGACTTTGGGCTGGGTAAGCCTTTTCCGCTGATTGCTATTTTGGGCAGTGTGGTCTTTTTCGGGTGTGCGCTAGCCGCTACGGAACAATCGCTACCCCGACAGAATTCAGTTCAAGGATTTTTAGAGTGGGTGAGCGGAACTGCTAATTCCCAAGATGTCTCACGTTAACATTTCTTAAAAAAGATTGTGACAGATACTGCGTGCCAATATCTATTCCTTTAGGTAGAAATCACACTATTTTAGCAATTGCATCCATCTTGAGCTACGGGTAAGCACTTAGACGCCGTGCCCTTCATCCTATGTCCAAAAACGTCAAAGCCCCAGTCAGGCAGGGGTTTTAACCCCTGCCTGAAAGCTCAAGTCTGGTGGGCTTAAGTCTCACGAGGGTGTTTCGGGTTAAGTTGACAAATATCACATCGCTCAATTTAGAAACTCAGCAATTTTTCTAACTGCTGCTTCCAAAATTTCTGGCGACTCGACTAAGGCAAATCGCACGTAGCCTTCTCCTGATTTCCCGAAACCGGCACCAGGGGAAGCTGCGACTCCTGTAGTTTCTACTAGCTGAGTGCAAAATTTCACGGAATCTTGGGCCCAAGGTTCCGGCAGTTTCGCCCAGACGTACATGGTGGCGGGGGGTACAGGCACTTGCCAGCCGATGCCCTGTAGCGCGTTTACAAAGGCATCCCGCCGTTTTCTGAAGGTTTCTACGCTGGTTCTGACGGTATCTTGAGGGCCGGTTAATGCGGAGATCGCTCCGTTCAAAATCCCTCGGTATTGGTTGAAGTCTACTGCGGCTTTTACCTGGCGCAGGGCTGCAATTAGTTCGGAATTGCCGATCGCATATCCGACTCGAAAACCCCCCATACTGTAGGATTTCGATAGTGTAAAAAACTCGATCGCCACACTCTTATCTCGATCCGCCTGAAAAATTGACGGCGCCATCAATTTTCGGTTTTCCTCGATCCCAGCGGCCTCAAGTCCAGAATTGCGATCGTCAAAAACCAAATCCACATAAGGGAAATCGTGAACTAAAACAAGCTGATGTTCTCGACAAAAAGCCACAGCTTTCTCAAAAAAAGCAACCGGGGCGATCGCAGTTGTAGGATTGTGAGGATAGCTCAAAACCATCATCTTCGACTGAGCCAGCACTGCTGCCGGAATATCTTCAAATATCGGCAAAAACGCATTTTCTGCTAATATCGGCATCGGATAAATTTGACCGCCCGCCAAATGCACACCGCCCGCGTGGGAAGGATAGCCCGGATCGAGCAACAAAGCAAAATCTCCCGGGTTGAGTACAGCTAAAGGCATATGCGCCGTGCCTTCTTGGGAACCAATTAACGGCAGCACTTCCGTTTCTGGATTGACTGCAATCCCAAATTTTTGCTCGTACCAAATAGCTGCTGCATCCCGGAAATCTCTTGTGCCGTTAAATAGCAAATAGCCGTGAGTGCTGGTGTCGGACAGAGAATGTGCGATCGCATCTGTAATGTGAGCAGCCGCAGGCAAATCCGAAGAACCCAGAGACAAGTCAATCACCTTTTGCCCCGCTGCTCTAGCTTGAGCTTTTGCCCGATCCATATCGGCAAATACATTAAATTGCAGTGGATCTAAACGTTTAGCAAATTGCATATCTTCTGTATTTTTGGGGGATTTTAATGAATATTTTTATATTAGCTAAATTATTTTTTATGTTACATTTTTATGGGCTTTGTGAATTATTTTTTTTACTAACCGCACAGAGCGCAGAGGGCGCAGAGTTAGAGAGGAATATCGAGGAGAAAAGAGAGGTCTGAAAAAAAAAATATTTGTGCTTGTTATAATTCTAAGTTGGGAGTTGGAAACTCCCGAATCGTTTCCAAACTTTATAAGTGAGCGTCGAGCAAACCGACCAAAGTTTGTTTAGTAATAGCTCCCTCGTGAGAAAGCACTACTTCGGCATTTTTAAACAGCCTGAGAGCTGGGACTCCTTCTACTTTATACTGCTTGACAGTATTAGGATTGGGGTCAATTTCCATTTTAACCACTTTCAGCCGATCGCTGTAGTTGGCCGCCACCCAGTCTACCGAAGGCGCGATCAGTTTGCAAGGCCCGCACCAACTAGCCCAAAAATAGGCAAGCACTGGTTGCTCTGCTTTCAGGACTTCTGTTTCAAATTTTTCGTCGTTAATGACAATTACACTGTTGCTCATGGTTCTGGGATTATTTTTTCTATTTATTTCTAAAGCACCGCTCGGTGAAACTTGCACCAACTTAGAAGACAGGCCCAAAAAACTGTTACTAATTTTAAAACATTCTGCGAATTATTGAGTGCGAACTCAGGACGGGAGACTGATGGCTAATTCTGTATGGCGTTTAATTCCACTGTTGTCGGGGTCTGGTAGCGTGCAGATGGCGATCGACCAATGGCTGCTGGAACAGCATCTAGCGGGCAAACATCCGCCAACTCTGCGATTTTACACTTGGCAACCGGTGGCGATTTCCTTGGGCTACCACCAGCGCAGGTGGCCGGAGTTTTGGCAGCATTTGTCTTGGCAGGGAATGCCTGTGGAGTTAGTGAGGAGGCCCAGCGGCGGGCGCGCCGTGCTGCACCAAGGGGATTTAACTTATGCAGTTGTGGCGTCGGGATTTGGAAGCAGCCGTCTGAAAGCTTATCAGACTATTTGCGAGTTTTTGATTGAGGGTTGGAGGGCGATGGGTTTGGATTTGCAATACGGGGAAGCGGGACGGGGTTATATTCACAATCCGAATTGTTTTGGTACTGCGACGGGTGCGGATTTAGTTACACTTGATGGCGGCAAGTTAATTGGTAGCGCGCAATTGCGACGGGGTGATGCTATTTTGCAGCACGGTTCGATGCGTTTGCAGCCGGATGTTAAATTATTTTCTCAAGTGTTTGGGGAGGAATTAATTCCTGTGAAATTACCTCTCTCTTCAGATGGGAATGATTTAATTGCAACTGTAATTGATGTTTTGAGTGCGGCTGCTTGTCGCTGTTTTGAAATTGATTTGGAAGTGCAGCCGCTTTCGGATCGGGAATGGCAGGATATAGCAGATATTGAAGGAAGATGGAAGAAGGAAAATATATTAGATACTAGATACCTAACTTATTGAAGAAGTCGGGTATCTCGCTAAAATCGCCAATCTAAAATCGGAAAACTCATCTATGGCTGCTGCTCAATTTCAACTATCGGCTCTTTGGCAATTTGGCCCAATGTTACTGAATCCAGCAAGCTTTCCCAATCAGCCTTGAGCGCTGCATCATTAGGCTGATCGCGGCGAGCGGCAGCTAGGGTGCTGAGGGCATCTTGCCAAATCCCATTTTCAGCATAAATAACGGTTTTCTGGCGCGGATCTGCCTGATCTAATTTACGACGGATATCTGCACTGATTTCAACTCGCCGTACAGTACCGCTTTCGATCTGATCGCTCGATCGGTCTTGAGAGTCGCAAATCACTGTCAAATTCCAAGTGTAACTTTTGCCTACTTCCAAGGGTGGCACATTTTTGTCAGCAGGGATACTAACGCCGATCACCCCTGATAAATTGCTAATTGTGACATCCTGTTTATAAATCGGCTTGCCGCTTGGATCTTGTAGGATAAATTCGGCTGATTGCGCCTCTGTTTGAGGCAAGTAGAACAAGAATGTTGGATAGTCGGAAACAGTCCGTCCGATCTTATTTTTAGGCACTAAGGCTGTGAGACCTAGCTGACTAATGCTCGCGCAGCCACCGCGCACAGGGCGTCTCGGTTGAGTGGGGGGTCGCTCATCTATATCTTCACGGGGCTGAACGAAGCGCGGCCCTCCCGGTTCAGTGGGTGGCTGGCCCACATTCGGGGGAAGCGGCTGTCCCACAACTGCTAATTGGGAAGCATTAAGTGTTGCTATCAATACTATTGAGCCAACAGATGTCAGATTGATGAGAAACTTAGTAATTGTTTTCATATTAACTCCATGAATTTGTAGGGATAGATTCTTTCTTTTTATTTCTTTTTTCTTCCCAAAATCCGGTAGACATTAACTTTTTGTTCCCTGCCTCTTAACGGTAAAGCTCCCCAAGATTCTACCTCAAATTTGTCCGCCAGATGCACAAAGGTTTCTTCTGCAATCAATATCCGGCAAGTGTCCTCGTGCCGCTCCTTTTCGCAGCTTTCCAGGCGAGAGGCAATATTTACGCTGTCGCCGATCACTCCATATTCTAAACGGGTTGTGCCTCCCAGACTACCCACCATAACAGGCCCTGTAAAGATGCCTACTCGCATTTTTACGACAGGTAAACCGCGATCAAGCCAATTTTGATTCATTTCTGGCAAGCGGGAACTGATGGCTAAAGCGCAAGATACGGCGAGGCGAGCATCTTCTGCAATTTCTTCTGGAGTGGTGCGGGGAATGGGTACGCCAAATACTGCCAGCATTCCATCTCCGGTAAATTTATTAATCACGCCTTGATGTTCTTGGACTTCTTGCGCCATTGCTGATAAATACTCATTTAACCAACTCATTACCACTTCTGGTGGTAGTTTTTCGGAGATTGTACTAAAACCCTGCAAGTCGGTGAGGACGATCGTAGCAGTAACTTTTTGCCCTGGCAATAACCCTGATTCGAGCAGATGGACGCGCTCTTTCCACAGGGCATTTGCGATCGCAGGTGAAGTTTGTTGTCCTAATAATTTCATCACAATCCCTTGCTGTTGCCTCGACTGCTCGTATTTATAGGTAACTGCGACTCCTGCCGTGATTAAAAGGGCCAGGGCTGGAGCTATTAGAGGTATCCACCCCTGTTGCATGAAGAGGAAAAAGGTGAATCCGAATAATGAGCCGCAAGCTGCGATCGCACTTCCCATCAAATTCAGGGATTTTTCTAGCCGCCAAGCTAAACAGCCGCCCACTGCACTCCAAACAGCAATCCAGAGAATTTCTTGCCATTCCTCCCAATACCAAAATAGGCGTTTGCCGTCTAAAACTGCACTGAGAATTTGGCTGGTGGCAGTTGCATGAATTAATACCCCAGGCGTCTGGATATTACCGTTTTTAGTAGCGCTGTAAGGGGTAGAAAAAATATCTTTTACAGTTGGGGCTGTAACCCCGATTAAAACTATTTTACCTTTTACCAATGTGGGGTCAACTTGGCCCTCCAAAACTTGACTTAGTGTTACAATTTCTGCTATCTTTTTAGAAGATCGGTAATTGAGCAATATTTGATAGCCTTGGGCATTAATGTTTTGATAACCTCCTGAGTCAGAGCGCAATTTTGAAAAGACTATTTTATTTGCCTGAACTTCTTGTTTTTCTGTCAATTTAGACTCTATTTTTTTACTATCCAAATAGGCAAAAGCTAGCCGCATTGACAATGAAGTCTGTGTCGTTTTACCCTCGCTAGCAAACATCAAATTGCGACGCACTATACGGTCTGGATCGACTACTAAATCGTTAAATCCTACCCGTTTCTCTGGTATGTTAGGATTTGGTTGCACTCGCTGCAGCTTTGAGTAGCCCCGGAAGGTAATCGGAAATACTTTGGGGTTTTTAAATTGAATTGCTAATTCTGCATTCCCCGGCTCGTAGGGAATGTCGCGAATTATATCGATGCCAATAGCTAGGGGTTCAAGACGCGCTATTTCGGCGATCGCTTTTGCTAAAGTGCGATCGGAAATTGGCCATTTTTCAATAGTATTAATATCCCGCTCAGTGACTTCAACTATCAGCAACCTGGGGTCAGGGCCCTGATCAGGACGCAACTGCACCATGAGGTCGTAAGCATTTAATTCTAGTGGCTGCAACCCGCCTAAATGCCTCACTCCCAATAGAGTTCCGGTCACGACAATCCAGATAATAGCAAGAGGCTGCAAGTCAGGGAAGGGGAAGAAATAAGTTAAGTTTTTTCCACGTCCATCTGCCCATTTCTGATAAATTCTACTAAAGAATTTGGGCATAAAATTTTTTGCTTCAACCCTCATTGACAAAGTATCCTACATCTTAACTTATCACTGATACCCCTTACCGATGCCCAATTTTTAGTTTTCTTGTGCGGTTTTGGCGATCGCACTTAACTGCAATCCTTGAGGATAGCTGTTTTCTTCTTTGCTGCGCTTGATGTCGCCTTCGGAAATCTGGGGTTTGAGGTATTTTGCCAAAACTTTAACCACGTCGCCCCGATCGATCGTGCCCGCTACTGAACCAATCGGCGAGAGGACGATGATTCGGGGGAGTTGACGGGCTTCCATGCTGTTAATTACTTCTGCGAGGGATGCTTTTTCTGAGACTGTGGGGGTTTTTCCCAGGGGTTTCAAAATGTTGTGCAAAGTCTGAATTTGCCACTGGCTGCGTTCTGTGAAGCGGATATCGTCGATCGACACTAAGCCCAAATCCCGGCCGTTGGTCGCAGCAATGTAAAATGGAAACGGATTGACTTCTAACAAATATCGATCGGCAAATTCTCGCAGAGTTAAATCTGCATCTACAACTCGAAACTCGCGGCTCATAGCATCGCTGGCTTTAATTTTAATCAAGGCTTCTTGCAGTGAAGTCAATCGGCTATAAGCAGTGGCATTGCGAATGCCAAACCCGCCGATCAGCGCAATCCACAAGCCGCCGTACTCGTGGGCTAAAAAGCATAAACTCAGACCCAAAGCAACAGCCAGCCAACCTAAAACTTGTCCTGTTTTTGCCGCCCAGCGGACGCCGGCAAATCGAGAGCCGGTGATTTTCCAAATTGCTGCTTTTAAAACTTGTCCTCCATCCAAAGGTAGACCGGGAATTAAGTTAAATAATCCCAAAACGAGATTGATTAGTGCTACCCTTTCGGTGACAATTGCTAGCAAACTTTGCGTGGGAAGAACTTGAGCACCCAAACCGAGGATTAAAAACAGCGCAAAGCTCACGAGAGGGCCGGCAATAGCTACTTGAAAAGCTTGACCAGGAGTTTTTGATTCCGAGTCGATCGAAGCTACCCCGCCAAATAAGAATAAGGTAATAGAATTAACTTTAATGCCTTGCGATATCGCCGCCAAGCTGTGTCCGAGTTCGTGCAAGAGTACGGAAGCAAACAGCAGCAGAGCTATTGCTAACCCCGCACTCCAGGAGAGCGCAGTCCCCCACCGGTGGTAACTGTTTGCGTATTCGCGGGTTGCTAAGGCTAAAATTATAAACCACGAATAATCTATAAGTAGGGGGATGCCAAATAAAGAGCCGATTCGCCAACCTGTCTGCATGAAGTTTCCTGGGAAAGGAGAGCAAGAAAGAGTTTCTATTATATCTTTTCTACCCCTTGCCTTTGCCTTTCCCCGGATTTTTACAGAACTCCGGCGTTACCCAAGCCCAAGATTACTCCGGCTCCGAGCAAGTGACCGAAGCTGGCTGTTGCCAGCAATTCTGGTACGCCGAAGCCTTTGAACATTCCAGGGAGTGCAACAGGTAAAGCTGGGCCCTTGCCTCGGTTTTGCTTGGAGATGCCGTAGTAGCCGATCGTGATCGCCAGCAAATTACATAAAATCATTGTCAGTCCTACCATTGGCGACCACTCGGGTGTTGAGGGAGCGGTAGATTGTACGGCTAACAGCAAAGATGAGTTGATCACGTTCTTATCTCCTGATTTCACAGATAAATTGATTTCCACGATTATAAAAAGCGGTTTGCATTAAACTAAGATTTGTTTTAATAGTTAACAATTCGTTGATATTTTGATACAAATTCGGAACGGAGGACGAGGAGTGCGGGTTAAAATTTGCGGAATCACTAAATTAGACCAAGGAATGGCGATCGCCCGCTTGGGAGCCCAGGCTTTGGGGTTTATCTGCGTGCCTACTTCCCCCCGCTATGTCAGTCCAGAAACTATTCGGCTCATTGTCGAGCAGTTGCCGGAAAATGTCGATCGCATCGGCGTTTTTGCAAATACCACAATAGAAAATATCTGTCAAGTAACGGCAGTGTCAAATTTAAGTGGGGTGCAGTTGCACGGAGATGAAACAGTGGAATATTGCGATCGACTGCGGGAGTTTTTGCCGGGAATTGAAATTATCAAAGCCCTGAGAGTTAAGACTCCTGAAACTCTAGAGACTGCCGCTATTTACGCTGTTCGTGTCGATACTTTACTGCTCGATGCTTACCATCCCAATCAACTCGGCGGCACTGGCCAAACGATCGACTGGAGGATGTTATCAGAGTTTAGACCGCAGTGTCCTTGGCTGCTGGCGGGCGGTTTAACACCTGATAATATTTTAAATGCAATTGATAGCGCGATCGGCAATAACTTCAGCGGTATTGACCTTTCTAGCGGCGTAGAAATAGCGCCGGGAGATAAAGATTTGACCAAAGTTGCTCAATTGTTTGCTAATTTAAGTCAACTTGCTAATCATGGATGAATTGGCAATACCAAATTCGCGCTTTTTATGCGATTCATTCTTTAGTCAGCGTGAACGAAGCCTGCCTTATACAAGGCGGACCTAGTTTCTACAGTAGCGGTTTCAACCGCAGTTTATGCTCTTTATTGTTTTATCGGCGGATCTCAAAAGTACGCGCGGCGGAGCTATCTTGAAGGGAATCGACCTCCGGGTCTTCGTATTCCAAAACCAACTCACTAACCCTAGCACCGGTGGGGCCGCGGCGGCACCAACTAATCATTCCTTCAACAGCTTTTTTGGAGCCTTCAAAGACAGCCTCGACGCGGCCATCAGGGAGATTTCTCACCCAGCCGCCCAGGCCGAAATACTTTGCTTGATTCCTCGTTGAATATCGGTATCCTACTCCTTGAACTACTCCGGAAACAAAAACGTGGACTCTGACGGGCGGGGGTGATTGGTTTTGCATACACGGGTTAACTTACTGGTAACATCTGTTGGAAATTTTTAAGGATCAGTTTGATTATGTTAAATTTTAGTGCGATCCCGCTGCTGGGATTGCTAGTACGCCGCGTCACACTGGCTTTTTCAACTATTCCCGATTTCACTGATTGCCTGGTTGCAGTTACGATCGCGCTGGTTTACACTTTGATCGCTCTTTCCGTGGGTTTTTGGTCGGGATTTCTAAAAGTAGACGTGCAAACCTCTCGGCGTACAATTGTGGGAGTGCTTCTTGGCTGTTTGTTAAGTCCGGGCATCACCGAGGAATTATTGTTCCGGGTGTTAATGCTGCCGCACCCGTTCGAGAAGGCTTCTGGGTTAATGCTGTGGTTTTGGGGATGCGCGAGTTTGGCGGTTTTTGTAGTTTACCACCCGCTGAACGCGCTGACTTTTTACCCGGTTGGTCGATCGACCTTTATGAATCCAGTGTTTTTGCTGCTGGCGGCAATTTTGGGAGTTGCGTGCTCCATCGCATACCTGCAAAGCGGTTCTATCTGGCCTGCGGTGGCGGTTCACTGGCTCGCAGTGACAGCCTGGCTGCTGCTATTGGGGGGTTACAGGAGGCTGTATGGTTAAATGTAAAAAGTCCAGAATAACTATTTTGTCCGGAGGAGATGAGTCGTGGCTATCATAGGAGCGATCGTAGGTTTTTTGGCAGGGATAGCAGTTGCTTACTGGTTAGTGGAAAAGCGCTTAAACAAGCAAAAGCAAGAATACTTGCAGCAAACTCGCAGAATTACTGAGGAAATAGAAATAGCTCAGATGTCTCGCGTGCAACAAGCTGTCGAATCTCAGCAAGGAGAACGGGAAAATCAGCTTAGAAAAGCTACTATCGAACACGAAAATTTACTCAGACAAGTTACTACCCAATACGAAAACCAGCTCCAACAAGTTGCAGCTCAATACGAAAATCAGCTCCAACAAGTTCGGGCAGAACGCGACAGTCAGCTCCAACAAGTTCGGGCAGAACGCAACAGTCAGCTCCAACCAGTTGCCACCGTAGACGAGCATGAGCTGCGGCGACAAATCAGCGAGGAATTAGAGGCTGCTAACAATGCTAGGCTTCAGCAAAATATCCAATCTTTGCAAGCAGAACACGAAAATCATTTACTCAGAGTTGCTGACGAATTGCATCTAAGTTATCAAGCTCAGATGGAGCAACATTTGCAAAACCTGCAAGATGAACACGAAATTCGCTTGAGGCAAATTGCCGAGGAATATGAGAACCGAGAGGTTGAGATGCAGTTAAATATGGAGGCTTTGCAAGAGCAATACGAGAGTCAGTTGCAAGCGGCTCACGAGCAGTTGAGAACTCACGAAGCTCAGATGCAAGCTACTATCAGGTCTTTGCAAGAGCAGTACGAAAGTAATGTACAACAAGAAGTCCCGGATCAGCAGTTCAGTCAGTTAAATCCCACAGAATTGGCCGAAGGTTTATCACAAGAAGAAGTTTGGCAAGAACTGTCAAGCGAGTTAAATCAAACAGACGTTGAAGAAGAGTTAAATTACACGGATTTTCCGGAACCACAACCGATTGATTTACATCAACCAGAAGTCGAACCACTGCTTCCAATTGCCAGACAAGCACCAAGCTATTCCCTACCGCAGTTGATGGGATGTGTTCAAAGTCAGGACAAAGAAACCCGCAAGTTTGCAGCGTATGCTTTAGGTAAAATGGCTGCTGCTAATGCTCTGAGAGCCGAAGGACAGCGAGCAATAGAAACCTTGGGAAAATTAGCTCAAGATATTCACCCGGAGGTGCGCGAAGCTGCTGTGGAAGCACTAGCAATGATTAAGTCGGAAAAAGTGATTCCGCTGCTACAAAAAGCTTTGCGGGATACAGATAGCGGTGTGGCTAAATCGGCAAGTGCTGCGCTCAATAAGTTTAAGTTTTATCCGCGCACTCCGCCTGCTAAGGCGAAAACTGTTGAGGTGAAGAAACCAAAGCGTTAAGAAGTTACTAGCATAAATATAGCAATTATCAATTGCCTAAAACACAGTAGGGATACAACATTGTTGTGTCCTTACCGAGGTGCTGTATTTCACTCAATTTCGATTACTACCACAAACTGTAGAGGTTGGGTTGAGGAACGAAATCAAACTCAATTATTGTCTCGACAATTTACCCAATTCTTAGCAGAAATCACCGACACCCCGCCAGCCGAGGCCCATAGGTTTGATGATGCCCTGCCAACGGGTTTGGCGGCAATTGCGTCGCGCAAAATCTATTTAAGACTGTGAGTTAACTGATCTGTTGCACTATTCTTAAAAACGTTGCTTTGTACCGAGTATAAATTGGAGATCGCCGGAGTCGCTAACCGCCATATCTAAGCGAATTAATCCAAAGCGCGATCGCACCCTCACACCTAACCCAACACCCGCCCCAGTCCCCGGTTTGTCCCTGACTACCGCCGGTTTCCCGAGTACGCTATCTCCCGTTCCCAAATCCGACGCAAAATCAACAAATATCACGCCGCCAACATCCTGACCCACAGGAAACCGATATTCGCCGGAAGCTAAAAAATAACTCCGGCTACTGCCAATATCCCCGCTATCGTAACCCCGCACGGAATTGCGGCCGCCGAGGCGAAAAGCTTCCGTTGGTGGCAAATCCCCGATTACCGTCCCCGCTTGCAAGTTAAAAGCCAGCATTTCGGGCAAGGCTTCAGACTCGCTGATGCCCAACAAAGTTACTGGTACATATTGTATATAATTGGCTAACAGCCTGTTACTCACAATGTTGCCTCGACCCAGAGGTATCGACTGCTCGGTGCTGAGGCTGAGAATCGAGCCGCTGGTGGGGTTGAAGGGATTGTCCCGCCGATCGAGCATCGCACCAAAAGAAACAGTGTATAGCTCGTCAACGCCACTACCGCTGAATGTGAGAGGATTGCCGAGTTCGTCGCGGCGGGCGATATTTAAGTTGCGATCGCGCGTACTGATATTTGTATAATTCAGTCCCAAAGTCGATTGCCAATCGCCCAAAGGTCTAGTAAACCTGAGATTTCCCCCCATCCGAATCTCCCGAACTCGGTTCCCGTTGGGCAAATCAATATCTTTGTTGAAAATTTCCGATATTCTGCGATCGCCAAAAGCTCTCACACTGTATCCCAAACGGTCTTCGGCGGCAACGTAAGGGCTGACAAACTGGACATCGTACTGGATACCTCGGAGGCTGGGCTGAAGTTCCACCGCCAGCCGCTGCGGGGTTGTTCCGAAAGTTCGATCGGTATAGGAAAGAGGAACAGCAACGCCTATATCATCACTAAGACTGGCACTCACGCTAAAAGAGCGAGCCGAGCGCTCTTGAACGTTGTAGATTACATTAACATCTGTGCCAACTTCTTCGATCGAAACCGTAACCTTGTCAAACAATCCCAATTGCTGCAACTGCTGTAAATCCGATCGTACAACTTCCCGGCTGTAGTTATCCCCCGCCTTGAGTTTGAGCTCACCTCGGATAAAATCTTCCGAAATTCTGCCCTCAACCGGATTCCCTTTTTTATCAACAGCTTCACCTCGGGAATTAACAAAGCGAATTTTTACCTCTGCAACGTAAACGCCTTCAGCATTGCTTGCTTGGCTGATTTGTAGAGTACCGCCTAGCTGTCGGGCGTTGCTGTTTACTGCTTCGGGAATTTCGGCTTTTGCCGCGATCCTCGCCGGAGTTTTTAACAGAGATGTAAAATCTTTTTTGTGGCTGGACTTGAGAGAGGGCGATTCCCTAGGGGATAGCTGCGGCGCGCGTACTTCTCCAGAAGCTGCGAACTCATCGGATGCCGGCAAGTTCTGCACAGTTGGGTTCACCTCATCCGATTGATGAGAACTTAAGACTGAAACCGATAATAAATCTCGCTTGTAGTCGAGTCTAGATCCCCCTAAATCCCCCTTAACAAGGGGGACTTTGAGAATATTTCTTGTCCCCCCCTTATTAAGGGGGGTTAGGGGGGATCTAGACTTCGCTACAAACAACAGAGACGGTGGGTTTGACGTTAAGTTGTCAGCAATGACCTCATCCTCCTCCCTCTGCGCCCTCTGTGCCTCTGCGGTTCCCTCTCTAAACTCCGCCTCAGTCGGTGCGGCACTCGGATCGATCGCCCGCGCTGCCAATTCGCCGCCAGTCAGCGCAGCCAAAGTCAAAAATGCAATAATCGGAATTCGCATAGACATTAAATTTAAAGCACACCCAACGCATATTACCCAAAACCTGGCCCCCTGCGTAATTAGCCGAAAAGAAACCCGGTATTTTTGAGGCTACCGGGTTTCTGGGATGCTGAAAGGTGGAAAAGTTCGACCGCGGGCGATCGTAAAATTTGTTTAAATAGCTTGTCGAGAAACTCGTTTCTCAAAATGAGCCTGAGTCTGCTGCAAGAGTTGTTCGCGACTATCCTTAGCGGTGGTAATGGTAGGGAGCAAGTTGCGAGCTTGTAACGTCATGTGAAGCTGTAGGTGTGCTACGTACTCACTGACATCTTCGCGAAGAGAGCAAGCCGGGTACTGTTTTAAAGTAGAGTTCAAAGTGTTCTCCTGCTTTGAGTTTGTAGTATTTTCTAATAATCATAGAGAATATCATGGTCTATTTCTAATTGTGTACTCCGTAATGAACTTTAACCTTTGGACTGCTATTTTGTTACAATTGTTTACAAATATTTCTTACCTATCCGGAGTCGATCCCCATGCAGTCTCAAGCAGTTGTAGGACAAAAGCACACCTTAAGTACATTTGTCAATAGCACCACCCAAACAGCAGCCTACCTCGACATCGGGTGCGGCAGACCCTTATTGATGCTGCACGGTTTCTTCGGAGAAAAGACTTGCTGGCTGCCATTAATTGAGTTATTGCAATCTCAGTTTCGGTGCATCAGTTTAGATATGTTAGGTTTTGGAGAATCCAGCAAACCAGAAATCCGCTATGACGTAGCTGTAGAAGTTGCTTTTGTGCGGCAAGTTGTAGAACAACTAAATATCGAACCCTGCTGCATTATCGGACATTCTTTTGGCGGTTGGGTAGCATCTGCATATTCCCTCAAATATCCTAATTCTGTTAGCAGTTTAGTGTTAGCAGCACCAGCCGGAATTCGGGACGACAGTTTTTGCGGTCAATACGATGCTTTGCGGCCGCTGCTGTGGGAAACCCCAGCCGTTGATTGGGCCTTGCAGTTGGCAAAACCTTTTGCTAGTTTAGCTGGAAAAAGTGAGAAATTGCAGCAAATTTCCGGGTGGCGCAGGGAGTTAATGTCTCAACCAGTAGCAAGGTCATTTTTAATGAGCCGGATGCGGCCTGAAGACGCAGTTGATACAGTAGAAAAAGAAATTCACAAATTGCAAATTCCTACCTTAGTAATCGCAGCAGAGAGTGACGAAACAATTCCTCTATGGCACTGTGAAACCTACGCTAACGAGATACCAGGGGCCGAGTTAGCAATTATTCCTAATGCTGCTCACGGGTTGCCCCAAACTCAAGCTCAAATTATGGCGAAGTTGACTTGTAAATTTTTGAATAATTAAGACAAACTGTCCAAGAAGCCGAATCCTAAAAATTGTGATAAGCCACTAATTGCCAATAATTGTGTTTTAGTATACTACTTTTTAAAAAAATACAGAATATATTGATTAGTGTATTGTACAATTATTTTTATGGCTCTTAAATCTTGTGTCAGCAGGAGCGACAGACATTTAGTTGAGTCGGGGATATTACCAATGGCGGCAATGAGGAACTATTTTAATCTGGAAGAAATTACGACAGCCAGAAAAATTAGTGCTGCGGTAATTAACATCAGCGGCCGCCAGCGAATGCTTTCCCAACGAACGGCTTTTTTTTGCATGAGGTTAGTTTGCTCTGAGAATGCGGCAGAAAGATCAAAACTGCGGGGGAATTTGTTAGAGGCGATCGATCTTATGGAAAAATCGCACCGCGACTTAATTAATATTGGCAGCAGCGTCAACTTAGTGAGTCCTCCTTCAGCCACCGTCAAGGCACTGTATTTTGAGTCGCCAGTGTATTTAGACAAACAAGTGCGCGCATATATCGATCGCATAAAAGCATTGCTGCAAGTTCCCGATGCCGAACTCATGCTGGAAAATCCCCATCTGCTGTATATTGTCGAAGCAGCGGGCGGCGACTTGCTAGAAGGTTTCGATGCCGTGGTGAGTCAATACCAGCAAGAAAGCGAAATAGAACAATTTGAAATCGACCTCAAACAGGTTGAACTTTATCAAGAAAGTTGTGCTGCTACCGCGAAAGCAGAAGCTCAAGCGGCCGAGATCGATCGCGCACTTTACGAACTCAAACAAACTCAAGCTCAACTCCTCCACAGCGAAAAAATGTCCTCGCTGGGGGCGCTAATGGCTAGTATCGTCCACGAAATTAATAACCCAGTTAGTTTTATTTACGGCAACTTGAGCCATGCCGCCATTTATACTCAAGATTTGTTGCACCTGCTGTGTTTATATCAAGAATACTGTCCCAATCCCTGCCCCGAAATTAAAGCTCTAATCGAAGAGATAGATCTTGATTTTCTAGTTGAAGACTTGCCTAAAGTTATCTCTTCCATGCAAATGGGTTCCAATCGCATTCGCGAAATTGTCAAATCTATGGGCAACTTTTCGCGAACCGATAACAGTAACATGACCATGTGCGATTTGCACGACAGCATTGACAGCACCGTGTTAATTTTGCGAAACCGTCTCAATTCTCAAATAGACCGTCGCGACATTCAAGTAGTTAAAAATTATGGAAAATTGCCTGCTGTAGAGTGTTATTCGGGACAGCTAAATCAAGTATTTATGAATCTAATTACCAACGCGATCGATGCTTTAGACGAGGTATCACAAAATCAGCCCTATGCTCCGCTAAAAATTTTGATCACCACAGAATTAGCTGGGCCCGATCACGTGAGAGTGCGGATTGCTGACACGGGACCCGGAATGACACCACAGATAAAAGAGCGAATGTTCGAGCAGTTTTTCACCACCAAGGAAATCGGTAAAGGTACCGGTTTAGGATTGTCTATTGTCTATAAAATATTAGTAGAAAATCACCGAGGATCGCTCCGGTGCGAGTCGGAGCCATGCAAGGGAACCGAGTTTATCATTGAACTGCCGATCGAGCAAACTTAAGCAATTTACTAATCATCCAAATTTATCTATGTTAACTGTGGCACGGGCGTCCCGCCTGTGTTAACTGTGGCACGGGCGTCCCGCCTGTGTTAACTGTGTGTGGCATGGGCGTCCCGCCTGTGTTAACTGTAATTAAAATTTACACATATCCTACGCTAATTCGAGCTTCAAAGTTGGCAACAGCTTTTCTAAATTTCTGAGAGATTTCTGTTGCCAAGGAATATCATTGGAACCTAATACCAAAAGTTGAATCGTTTTCTTTTTCCGGACGCTAATGACAAATTTAGACAGCATACTGATACCGGAACTGTTAACAAATTCCAATTGTTTTAGGTTCAAGGTAATAGTAGGCGGTTCGCCATTGGCGACCTCATCTAACAATTCGACTATTGGTGCATACTCTGCTGGGCCGCTCAGACTGAGTTCGCCTTGGAAAGTGACAGTGACTGATTCGGGAGCGTACTGAATGCTGTAATCTTCACCTTTAATTTCTTGAATGCCCATTGTAATTTTGTTTCCTGACTAAAATATTGCGATCGCACAAGAGAGTAAACATTGAAATGCTAGAAACTAGACCCTAATTTGAACTACAGTCGTAACAATGATGGTATCACTATCTGGCGTGCGATCGAATTTCCAACCTATCTTAGCTGAATAGTCATTAATCATCGTCAGCAATCCCAATCCCGAGGTATCACTTTCAAATTCCGCATTCTTTTCAAGCTGCTGCAAATAAAGTTCATTGGGATCGGAAGCCAGAATTTCTTCAATAAACTCCTTCAACTTATTTGCCCCTTGTGGCTTGACACTATTACTGGCAAAAATTACGGCCGTCACCTCTATTTCACCAATAAAATGTATACCAAATTTGACCTTGTAATTGGTATCATCGTTGTTGAATTTTATCGCATTTTCTAACAGTTCGTTGGCTACGTAGCTCACAGCTCCCTTGCTTTCTTTTATCCGTTTCTCGCTGCTAGCATCCTCCTCATCCACCGGAAGAAAGCTAGACAAATAATCGGCTACAAAATGAGCTGACAGCCTGTTATTGCGCCAGCGCTGTTTGATGGGGCGAGAACTCGGGGTAAATGTAAGTTCTAGGGAGTCGTGTTCAGGAGGAAATTCTTCAATGAATTCTCCAAAGATTTGTGTCATTGTTTTTAAGCTTCCAGATGTCATGATTTTTATCCCTCCAATTGATGTATTAATGTCACTTCTGGGTGAATTTCCACACGCCATTCCAGTTAGCAGGAATACTCTTTTCTAACAGCGATTGGATGCGTTTTAGGTAAAGTTGACTGGGCTTGTCATCTGGATTTAGGGCTACTATCTGTTTAAAACAAACTATGGCCTTAGCAAAATTTCCCTGACAATATTCTTGGAGTCCCTCCTCAAATATAGGCAAAGTTTGAATTTTGAGCGATCGCACTGGTTCTACTTCAACATCTAACACCTCACAAACTGTAATGGCTTCTTGTCTACCTTTGACAATAGCCCGATCCAAAAAACGGATATGATACTTTTCGGGTTGACTCAAACGTTGTACCACATCTCCCGAAATTAATAAAGATACGCCATAATACTTAGTCAAACCTTCCAGACGAGCGGTGAGATTGACATGATCTGAGAGCGCATCTGCTTGCATCCGATTCGCATCTCCAATAATCCCAACCATCGTATCACCCACATGGATACCAATGCCAATCTTCAGCGGTCTCTCCCCATTTATTTTACGGCTTTGATTGTATTTATGCAACTGCTCCAATTTCACAATTCCTGCCTGAATAGCATCATCCACGCCATCAGGAAAAACTGCCATGACTCCATCTCCTATATACTTGACAATAAAACCGTTGTGCTTACGAATTTCGGGACTAACTTGCTGTAAATAGTTATTGATGAAATCAAAGTTTTCTTGAGGAGTCATTTGCTCCGCCATCGTGGTGAACGAACGCATATCGGAAAACATAATTGCCATCTCTTTGCTCACGTGATCTCCAAGCTGGAAATCAACCATGCTCTGCTTGCCGAGAAATTGGAGAAATTCATCGGGAACGAAACGTCCGTAAGCCTGCAAAAGTTTCTCTAATTCTTGTTCCCGCGCTTTCACCGTTTCCACCATATGCGAAAATACCTGTGCCAGTTCTCCCAGTGCATCACTGCGCGCTGCCACATCTGACAATATCTGGGGTTCAAAGCTATTGTTTTTTACAGCAATAGCTGCATCTATAACCTTTTTTACCTGCTCAATGTAAGTCTGCATCTCTCGGTTTTTATGACGGATCTGGTTTTCCAGATCCGTGGAGTGTTGCGTGATAATTTCTACTAAGGTTTCATAGCTGTTTTTTTCATCCTCGACTTCCTCAAGTCTTTCGCTCAACTCCTGTAGCTGGTTATGGAGTTCTTCTGGAGATTTAGATGGTGCTAAATTTATTTGTGGTTTCATAATTTATACTTCCGAATCTGGAAGCGCAAAATTGTTTGACTTCCTCGCTGTAAATTATTATAACTTACAGGCGCGGAACTCGAAATCCTGTTTCTGCTTCGATGCTGGATCACTACATCCAAGATTCCTCCTAGAAACCGGGTTGACGACCGTAAATCATAAATTATGCACAATATTTCCCTGTTGCTTCAATACTAGCAAGGTAATGTCATCAAATACCTTTTGTTCTCCAATGAATTTCCGCAAATCATCGATGGTGGCTTCCTTAATTTGTTCGGCGCTCAAATGCCAGTTTTGAGAAAGCACTTTACAGAGTCTTTCGATACCGTAAAATTTTTTGTGTATGTTTCTAGCTTCGGGGATGCCGTCAGTATAAAGCACCACCCCGTCCCCAGGTTCTAAGTCTACTAAAACATGGCTAATCCAATCGGAAATATCCTCATCTAAGCCGAGAGGAAATCCTAAATTTATGGTGTCTATCCGCTGGATTTTACCACCTTTTCTGACCACAAGAGTTTCCTCATGTTGACCGCTAATACTAATTGTACGATCCGCATAGTTTAGCACAGCTAGTGTCATATTTTTGTCGGAGTTCATGCGCTGGACATTTTTATAAAGAGTGCGGTTGAGGGTATCTAAAAAACGCACCGGGTTGGATTCTTGCATTTCCTGAAGAGTGCGGACAGCAGCTTGAGTCATCACCATCAAAATGCCACTTTCTAACCCGTGTCCGGTGACATCACCAATGCAAATCGTGACCACCCCGTTAGTACAAAGTACGTCGTAGTAATCACCGCCTACTTCCGAGGCTGGCTCCATAAATCCGGCAATATCTAAATCTTCAATGGCTGCAAGTTCTGCGGGTTTAGGGAGAATCAACTGCTGCATTTGTTTGAGCATATCGAGTTCGGAGCTCATGCGGAGGTTTTCCGCTTTCAGGAGCTGGTTTAGAGCGGCAATTTGTTTAGTGGCTGTGGCGAGTTCAGAGGTGCGTTCTTTGACTTTATCTTCTAGAGTTTCAAAGGATTCTTGCTGTTGTCTCGCCATGCGGTTAAAAGAATTTCTTAAGGTTTCAATTTCCCAAATCCGACTGGAAGCAACGTTCTGGTTAAGAGCACCACCTGCTAAATATTCTGAAGCTTGAGCAATTTGGTTTAGGGGGCGAGTAATCCAGCTAGCGGTGAAAATACCCACTCCAACAGAGACAATGAGAGCCACAATACACAGCCAAATGGTCTGCCGGGTGTTAGCATAAATTTGCGCCATAAAGTCCGATTCAGGAACTACTACTACACTCAGCCAATTGAGGCCGTATTTGTCAGTTAGCGGAGAAACTTGGATAAATTGCCGCTCACCGTTCAGCTTAAAGTCAAGTTGAACAGTTTGATGGATGTCTTCCAAACGCTTGAAGCGATCGAGCAGATAAACCACACTTTGACGCATCAGCGGGTTGCTGCTTTCCTGTGCTTTGATCCGCTTTGTATCTTTGCCTGTTCCCACCGAAAGAGGCTGTTCTTTAACCGAGGTGGCTATTAATTCACCATGGGGTTCAATGATAAATACTTGACCAGAATTACCCACGCTTAAGGTTTCCAGGAAGTGGCGAATTTGATCTAGTCCCATCTGGCAAGTCAGCACGCCAATTAGTTTCCCTTCGGCATCATAATAGGGTAGACTCGCATTAATTTGTAGTGTACCGTAGCCAAAATTAATATAAACTTCACTCCAAGCTGCCTGTTTCTTCTCAACAACAACCCTGTAAAAAGGGCGCGTGCGAACGTCATAATTGGGCGTGGTTTTGTCAATTTTTGTCGGGTTTCCATCAGCGTCAAGGTTGTAAAATATCAAGTCGCCACCCCCAGGACTCAGTTGCTGGGCAAGTTGAGGTTGTTCAAGTCCAACCAGCCGATTTACCCAACCCACACGCAGGTACTGACCTTTTTCGTTGGCAATTCCCGCGTAACCGATCGATTTAAATTGCAGAACTTGTTTCCAAAAATAGGGTCGAGCTTGCTCCAAATCGTCAAAGTTCAACACTCCCAAAGGTACAGCATCCTGATTGATCTGATTCACCAGTGGCGGAGCTTCCAGATAGGTTTGGACCCGTTCGTAAACTCTCGCACTCACTTCATGCCGCAACTGACTAACAATATCGTTAACTATCTGCTCTCCGTTTCTGTAAGAAAGATAGCCAACGCAGCCAACAGCAGCCAAAATTTGGAGAACAAAGGGAACTACCAAGACATTGCGGAGACGGAATTTGCCCGATCTGGAGACGATCGCACTTTTTTGAGAAACCATTGTTAAAAACACTCCCAGCGGGCAGTTTTTTGTTACAAGACTTGATAATGGATATATTAAGAGCGACTAACAATGTTATCATATCAAAAACTCAACCAACATCAAAAAATCTGCGTTAATCAGCGCTCATCTGCCTCCATCAGCGGTTAAAATAAAAAAATAAATACTCAACAAAAATGCAAATTACTCAAGCCTTCCATACCGCCATACTCATCTCCAACCTAGAAAAATCCCAACACTTTTACAGCACCGTACTCAGACTGCCCAAAATAGATCGAGACTTAAAATTTCCCGGAATCTGGTATCAAATCGGCGACTTCCAGCTCCACTTAATTTTAGCTGCAACAATTATCCCAGATGCCGTAGACCATGCCAAATGGGGACGCAACCGACATCTAGCATTTTCTGTTGCTAACTTAGAGGCAGCCAAACAGCAGTTAATCGTTCACAATTGCCCGTTTCAAATGAGCGCGTCAGGTCGATCGGCATTATTTACCCAAGATCCCGACGGCAACATCATCGAACTCAGCGAGTAACAGATGAAAATCATCGCTTATTCTTACACTGAACCGCTACTGGAAGCAGCACCCGCACCGGAAATTTGGGGTCAAGAAGTCGATCGCACCTATCAAGACTTAGGAGGGCGACAACAACTGCAACAACTCCTAAAAGACTGCGAAAAAGAACCAGTCAAATACTTATTAATTCAGCGGTTTGAAGAACTAGGCGACACATTGCAGCAAGTGTGTTCGCACCTCGCCCAACTCGAAAACCTCGGCGTCGAAATCATCGTACAAGCAGAAACAGAACCGCGAAACCGCAAAAACTTGCTGCAAATACTCGCAGAAATCCAGCGCAGCCAACACAGCCGGAGTATTCGCAAAGGACACGCGCGCAACCGCATCAAATCCCGGATTCCACCGGGTAAGGCTCCCTACGGCTACCGGCGCGGCAAAGATTGTTATACGATCGATAAAACCACCGCCCCCACCGTCAAAGACTTTTTTGAACACTTTTTAATTTACGGTTCCTTGCGAGGTTCCGTGCGGTATTTAGCCAAGAAATACAACAAAAAAATCTCTGTAAGTACCGGCCGCCGCTGGCTGACAAATCCCGCCTACCGAGGCGATTTGGAATATCAAAACGGCCAAGTAATTTCTAACACCCACGTCCCGATTATTTCCCGAGAAGAAGCCGCCCAAATAGATCGGTTACTGCGCCGCAACCGCTGCCTTTCTCCTCGCAGCGCTAGCGCCCCACGTTCCCTCGCAGGTTTAGCAATTTGTGCAGAATGCAAATCGCCCATGACAGTTGCCAAAGTCACCTCCTACCACAAACAAAAAGAATACCTTTATTTGCGACCCATTAACTGTCCAAAACAGCCTAAATGTAGCGGCCTTTCCTACGATGAAGTATTGCAATTAACTATCGCCGGTATTTGTCGGGATTTACCCGATGCTGTTGCTGGGTTGCAAATGCCGAATATGAGTGGAATTAAAGCAGGAATTGTCAGGGCAATCGCATCGAAACAAGAAATCATAAAGCAACTTTCCGCCCTGATTGACAGCGGCATATTAGACACCGAAACGGCAGAGTTTAGAGCCTACAAAATCCGCACCGAAATTGCCGAACTGCAAAGCAAATTAGCGCAACTACCCCCAGTAAATTTGCGAGAAACTGCCCAAACCGTTTCCCTTCCCCAATTTTGGCTCGATTTATCAGAATCAGAACGCAGGTTTTACTTTCGAGAATTTATCGACCGCATTGAAATCGTCCGGGAAAATACCAATTGGAAACTGCAAATTATTTTCATTTTTTAAGGATTAGCTCGACGCTCATCCAGAGATCCTAGGTTAGATGCCCGACTTCTTAAAGAAGTGGGGTATTTGGGTACTCTCTTAGTTCGCTAGGAGTAGACTTCGTTTGACAAGAATCAATTTCAACCGCTGAATTATCTTTTTTAGCCTTTAGCCAATAGGCGATCATCTCTCCTTTTCCTTTAATCGTGATCGCACCTCTTTCCTCAAATAAATACCGATCTTTTAACAGTTCGTAAATAGCCGTAGTAACTTGAATATATCCCGGTAATCCTTGACATTCCATCCGAGAAGCAACATTAACAGTATCTCCCCACAAGTCATAGATAAATTTTTTAGTGCCAATTACGCCAGCAACTACGGGCCCTGTATGAATCCCAATCCGAATTTGAAATGGTTCGCCTCTGTCAGTTTGAAAATCAGTGATCGCTTCCTGCATATCCAAAGCCATATTCGCGATCGCTTTTACATGATCTGCCCTCGGCACAGGCAACCCCCCCGCTACCATATAAGCATCTCCAATTGTTTTAATTTTTTCCAAACCGTGTTTTTCAGTTAGTTGGTCAAACCTTGAAAAAATCTGGTTCAGTACATTTACCAATTCTAGAGGTAACATTCTAGCAGCAATAGACGTAAAATCGACAATATCGGCAAAAAGAACTGTTGCTGAATCAAACCTCTGGGCAGGAGAACCCTGACCCTTTTTCAAACTTTCAACAATCGCTGCTGGTAAAATATTCAGCAATAAATGATCCGACTTTGTTTGAGCAAGCCGTAAAGCTACCTCCACCCCCTGCCGTTCTTTAATTTCGTTTTGCAAACGTTCGATAAGTTCTTGGGATTGCTTCGTGTGCTCTTGAAGTAACTTTTGTTGACTTTGAATTGTTAACTGATTTGCCACTCGTGCCAATACTTCTTTACCGTGAAAAGGTTTAGTAATATAGTCAACTCCTCCCACCTCAAAAGCTTTCACCTTATCTAAAACGTCATCTAAGGCGCTTAAGAAAATCACGGGAATGGAACTGGTTTTTGGTGAAGCTTTCAACTTTGCACATACCTCATATCCATTCATGTCTGGCATCATCACGTCCAGCAAAATTAGAGTCGGCGGAAACTCCAGCACTGTCGCGATCGCCCTTTGCCCGTTCAGCGCTTTACGAACCTGATACCCTTGTTCGGTCAAGATTGTAGATAAAAGCCGCACGTTATCGGGCTTATCATCAACTACTAAAATGTTGGCTTTAATGGTAGGATATTGATTGCTGTCCATGCGAGGGTTCACGGTTGTTTTTTAAGCTCAAAGATCTTCACACTTAATAATTCGCTATCCACCAAAACGAAACAGTATAAATTTTAATTTCTCTCTTACAAAAAGAGGTTCAGCAGAAGTGGTGGGGGGTTAAGGTTAGGTCTTTTTTAAATAGGAGATGCTCCTAAGTTGAGATTAGTTGGGAACTGGTATTATCATCGTCGTAACTGCTGATTGCGCTAGCTCTATAATATCGTCAAACAGGAAATCCTCCACTAAAGTAGTTAAAACTTGTGCGGCTACAGCCAACTCTCTAGGCATTTCCTCAATCAACTTGACAATTTTATCGTCGCAACATTCATGAGCAGCATGAGATATCTTTTCTACCCACTCAAGCGGCATTTGACCGAGTTGTGCCTCGACAGATAGATTGCTAGTTCCTCCGCTAATTTCGCTTTCATTTTCTAGCGGTACATCAACAGATTCCTCGTAAATGTAACGCACTCCTAAAAGTTCTTCCATTTTCGCAAATAATATCTGTGCCTCGAAGGGTTTACGCATGAAATCATCGCATCCTGCTCCTAAAATAGTTTGTCGTTCCTCTTCAAAAACGCTAGCAGTAAGAGCAACTATTACAGTTGGTTTTCCGAGAGGATGAGCTTTAATTTTTCTGGTGGCTTCATAGCCATCCATGACAGGCATCTGCATATCCATCCAGATCAGGTGCGGTTGCCAATCCTCCCATACAGCAATAGCTTCTTCACCATCTCTAGCTTCTCGCACGAGGATGCCTAGTGGTGACAATAATCTGTCTATGACTAGGCAGTTATCGGCGCGATCGTCAACAACCAAAATCCGGTATTCGGGTTGATTCGGTGCTAAACCAATTACTTTTTTCTGCGGTTTAAGAATTTTAATCTGGGTGGGAGTGGCCAGGTTGATTTGAATATCAAATGCAAACTTACTTCCCAACTCAGGTGTACTGCTGACAGTAATATTTCCTCCCATCATTTGTACAAATTTGCGACTAATTGGTAAACCTAACCCTGTTCCCTGTTGAGATTTTTGACCTGTTTTTGTTTGCTCAAAGGGTTCAAATAACTTATTCATTTCTTCTGGGGCAATGCCAAGGCCCGTATCTTCAATTTCAAACTGAAGGCGTAACAATTTCGGGTGAATGTCATTCGCGTCTACACAATCACAGTCCCCCAAGCTTTGGGACTGATTAAAACCATTCCACCATCCGGGTTTTCTTTGTATAGCTGCGGTTTCAACCGCTAAGCTTTCGGAATGTTCACCACCCGCGCCGGCAAGTTGTATTTGCGTGTCGGAAAAGTCTGCGGTTTCAGCCCCCAAACTTTCTTCTACCTTCTTTTTAACTCGCAAAGTAACGCTACCCCTCTCTGTAAACTTGATCGCATTTCCTACAAGATTAATCAAAATTTGGCGCAATTTACCTTCGTCTCCACTAACAAAGTCCGGTACACCGTCACCCACTTCCAAATTTAGCTGCAATTTCTTAGATTTAGCTTTTAATCGAAACATTTCTTCTAAGGTTTTTAGCAAGCGCATTAAATTAAAACTGCTTTCATTAAGCTGACTTCGGCCGGCTTCAATTTTGGACATTTCCAAAATGTCATTAATCAGGGCAAGCAAGTGTTCACCCGCCCGATTAATAATTTCTAGGTGCTGTTGGTGTTGATTGTTGAGAGATGAATCGCGCACCATCACTTGACTAAATCCTAGAATGGCATTCAGAGGAGTCCGCAATTCATGGCTCATAGAAGAAAGGAATTCGCTCTTGGCGCGGTTAGCTGTATCAGCAGCTACGACAGCTTTTTGTAATGCTGTTTCTGCTAATTTGCGATCGGCAATTTCTATTTTGGCTTGTTCAAAAAGGGTGCATTGCTGGATGGCAATTGTTAGCTGCACGGAAATTTGCTTGAGAGATTCTATCTCAGAAGAGCTCCAATGCCGAGGACTGCGACAGTGATGAGCAATGAGTAGCCCCCACAGTTTTTCACCTTGCAAAAGGGGAACCACGAGGTTAGCTTTAATTTCAAACTCGCTCAGTAAATTAACGTGGCACTCTGAAATACCTGCCGTGTAAATATTGTCGATCGCGCGAATGTGTCCCTGCTCGTAAAAAGAGACGTAGCCTTCTCGAAAACAAGGGTCATTAATGTCAATTCCCAAAATAGGCATCGTACCGACGGCTACCGACTCGACGGCTACCAATCCACTCCAATCTTGGTTAAAGCGGTAAATAATAGTCCTGTCTGTGGACAAAAACTGGCGGACTTCTTCCACAGCCATTGTCATTACTTCTTCTAAGTTAAGAGAGGAACGAATTCGCTCTTGAATGGAATTCACGAGCCGCTCCCTTTTTACTTGTTGCTGCAAAGCTGCTTCCGCCTGTTTGCGAGCAGTAATATCTACTCCATAACCAACGCACTCCACAGGTATGCCAGCAGCATTTTTGACCAACTTAACTTCATCGTATATCCAGCGATAACTACCGTCTTTGTGCCGTTCGCGGTATTCGTAGGAAATCGATTCTTTTTCCAATATCTGAGCAAAAGCAGTAGCAACAATTTCTCGATCTTCGGGGTGAATGAGGCTATGCCAATCAA
Source organism: Microcoleus sp. S13_B4 (assembly GCF_036700885.1). NCBI lineage: Bacteria > Bacillati > Cyanobacteriota > Cyanophyceae > Oscillatoriales > Microcoleaceae > Microcoleus > Microcoleus sp. S13_B4. The sequence goes on along the minus strand of NZ_JAUBPU010000029.1, from coordinate 12,653 downwards.
GGGGACCATCAACAAATTCTTGTGCTTCGTAACCAATCATTGAAACAATATTATCGCTGACAAATGTTACGTCATAATTTCCCCCTAATTTGCAGCTAAAAATCACCGCCGGAGTAGTCGCCAGCAAATATTGCAAGCGTTCGGTGACAGAGCGCAAGTTTAACTCGGCTTGTTTGCGATCGCGAGCTTCCATTGCTAAAGCTGCGATCTGCGCCACATAGCTAGCGAAGCTTTGTTCGTCGAGCGTCCAATTCCTGGTCGTTCCCTGATGTTCTAAACAAATTACACCCGCAATTTGTCCTTGATGGGTAATAGGAACATCTAGCATCGACGAAATGTTTAAAGGCGTCAAATAAGATTCGCTAAATTCAAGGGTGCGCGGATCGGTTTTGGCATCAACCACTGCGAGTACCTGTTGTGTATTCACAGCTTGGAAATAGCTAGGATAGTCAGCAACTTTCAGTTCTGCACCGACGCTGTGTTGATTGGGAGTCAGTTCGTAAATATCCGCACAGCACATTGCGGATTTATCTTCCTGATAAAACCAAACACTTGCCCGATCGACATTCAGAGTACGGGTTGCCATTTGTGTAATCTCTCTCAACGCCTCGCCGATGTTTCCCTCGTAGATACTAGAGTTTTTTGCTAATTCGAGCAAACCATTTTGTTGTTCTGTTAACCTAGTCTCTCGTTCGCGCAAAGCGGATTCAGCGGCTATTCTTTCTCGGATTTCTGCTTCTAAATAACCATTTATTTCTCTCAAGTCTGCGGTACGTTCTTGAACTTTAATTTCTAAGTCATCATAAGCGTGACGCAAGGCTAATTCTGCCTCTTCACGCACATTAATTTCACACTGCAACTTGCGATTTATTGCCTCTAATTCTTGGGGAGTTTTTAAAGATAAAAATTGTGGTAATAGTGTTACCATCTGTCCAGCAGTGAAGCAGGAAACAAGTGCAGTAATTCCTTTCTCAATCCCCGACAGCCAATAAGCGGAATGCCACAACGTCCAAATGTCTAGCAAGTGTCCCGTGCCGCAGAGAATAATAAATGCACCAAATAAAGCAAATATTCCTAAAAAAGGAACGTCGCGCCGCTTGAAGATAAAATAAATCAGCATCGCCGGAATTGAATAGTAGGCGATCGCAATTAAAAAGTCGCCTGTTACGTGCAGCCACACTAAAGGCGTTTGCCACAGATAGCAGTGACCGTGAGGCATATACTGAGTTGGAGAAAAGATATTTTTGAGTGCTTCCCACATAATATTTGCTATTTGCAGATAATGTTGATGTGAACGATGCCTAAGCTAGGGAAAAAAGTAAAATAGATTCAAAATTGTAGCTGGATGCGGAATGAGTTATTAACGCCTCAACCCAGCTCGTTCATAACAACTTGCTTGTGGGGCAGGTGGCAATCGCATTGGCAAAGTTGCGATTGCCAAGGAATTTCAATGATAAACTCCGTACCTCTGCCAACCTCGGAAGTGCAGCGCAAATAACCTTCATGGGCTTGAATAATCTGATAAGAAATCGCCAAACCCAGCCCAGTACCAGCACCGATAGGTTTCGTCGTAAAAAACGGATCGTAAATTTTAGCGATCGCATCATAATCTATGCCAGTGCCATTATCAGCAATGTGAATTTGCACCCACTTGCCATCAACTAAAAGCGTGCGGATGCGAATTGTTAGCAGGTCGCAATAGGTATATGGGTAGTGTTCAGAGAAATTATTTTCCCAATAGCCTTGAGGCGACTCTCCCTGCTGTGCCATCTGTTCTAAAGCATCAATAGCATTAGAAAAAATGTTCATAAATACTTGGTTAAGCTGTCCCGCATAGCATTCCAATAGTGGCAACTCTCCATACTCTTTAATCACTTGGATAGGCGGACGGTTTGTTTGTTCTTTTAAGCGGTGCTGCAAAATCATTAAAGTGCTATCGAGTCCTTCATGAATATTTACCTTTTTCATCTCGGCTTCGTCTAATCGGGAGAAACTTCGTAGAGATTTAACAATCTCCCTAATTCGCTCTGCTCCAATTTTGATCGAACCAAAAAGTTTTTGCAAGTCTTCTAAAATAAAATCGAGTTCTATAGTGTGAATCTTGTCGGCAATTTCCGGCGCAGGAGTGGGGTAATAAACTTGATAAGCCTTAATCAATGCCAAAATATCTTTAATGTATTCCTGTGCCGGAATCAGATTGCCATAAATGAAGTTAACAGGGTTATTGATTTCGTGAGCAACCCCAGCTACCATTTGCCCCAAAGAAGACATTTTTTCAGTTTGCACGAGTTGAGTTTGAGCGCCTTTAAGTTGTTGCAGAGTTTCCTCTAGCTGCTGAGTTCGTTCTAGCAGTTTAGCTTCCGAGTGCCGCAATGAATTTTCAGCCAAAAAGCGATCGCGATTTTCCTGTAGCAAAAGTTCATTAGTGGATTCTAAAGCTAGCGTCCTCTCCAGAACCCGTTTTTCCAGTTCCAGCATTAATTCTGAGAGTGATTCCTGAGCTTGTTTGCGATCGCCAATCTCCTTTTGTAAAGCTACATTTGCCACCGCCAATTGATCTGGACTGGGAATAGCCAAGATTTTTGGGATGAGTTCCACCAGCACTGCTGCGGTAGATAGCGAAATCAGCGCTGTAATCCCTTTAAGAAAACCAGAGAACCAATAATTAGGATGCCACAGCGTCCATATTTCCATAATATGGGTAATACCGCAGCAAATAATAAAAGAGCCAAACAGCATGAAAACCCAGTCAAAAGGCACATCTTGTCGCTTTTTGACAATATAAATCAGCGTTATCGGTATCAAAAAATAAGCGACGGCTATCAAACCATCGGACAAAATGTGTAGTCCCACTAATCCCGGCTTCCACAAGTAGCAATGACCGTGAGGAATAAAATAATTGGGAAACATTTTATGAACCATTTGCATCAAATCAACTCGGTTATTGGCTAATAATTTTAAAAAAAATTGCAAAAAATCCCAAAACCTGCTGTCACAAAAAGAAGAATTAGGCTTTTGGACTTAACACTTGTGAGGAGTAGATGCAGCGATATGAAAGTACATTTTATTAAATTAACATCAATTGAGTACATTTTAGCAAGGTCAAGTGTCACATTTTTAATTGTGGCTTCATGAGCAACTGTGACACCTGCATGACATTTTGGCTAACGAGGGCAAAAAAGTGAGTGCAGCTACCTGAAAGTTAGGCTAACCAACACACCTTGAAACTGGGTTATAAGAATCAGTGACTAGGGAGGCAACGGGGCAAGTACAAGATTTAACCGATGTCACGGATTTAACTTAACGAAGAGAACCCTTCTCAAAAACCTGGAGAGGTGGGTGCACTCTTGTAGCCTTGAAGAGTGCAGACAACTTAAATACACCCGCCCCCAACCCACCAGGCGACTCTTTATTGACAATGGTACTCTGGGCGCGAGATTTAACGGATTTGAGCAGTTATTCCCTGACAAATGTCGCGACAGGATCGTGTCGCAATCCAATAGGCGATCACTTTGGGCTTTACAGTCAATCATAAGTGATAATATCAACGATACACTTATATAGTAATTGTGACTTATGACGATAGATGAGGTACTCCAGCTAACTCGTGTCCGATCGCAAAAAGATTTATATCCCGTACAAGAAATCATACTCCGCCAAGTTTGGGAAGGAAAGACTTATACAAGCATCGCATCTACGTCTAATTACGGAGAGCATTACCTGAGAAACATCGCCTCGTCCTTGTGGCAATCTCTCTCTGAAATCTTACACACCTCTATTAGCAAATCGAATTTTCGCTCTTGTGTAGAATCACGTTCCCTGACTGCAGATGAACGAGCATTAATAGAAGAATTCACCCGCAGCCAATGCTTAGCAACACCTTTAGAATTTCCCGGTTCTCCCGTGCCCCTCGATTCGCCATTCTATATCCATCACCCGCTAATTGAAGAACTCGCCTATCGAGAGATTACTAAACCCGGAAGTGTTCTGCGGATAAAAGCTCCCAGAAAGATGGGAAAAAGTTCCCTTCTGCTAAGGATTTTAGAGCGCGCGACTTCTCTTGACTATCGAACTGTAAGTTTAGATTTTCAGCAAGCCGAGGAAGCTGTTTTAGACAACCTCGATAAATTTTTACGCTGGTTTTGTGCCAACATCAGCCGTCAACTAGAATTGCCCCCTCTATTAGATGATTATTGGGATGAAGACATGGGTAGCAAAGTAAGCTGTGCTATCTATTTACAACAATATATTTTAGACAAAATAAAGAGTCCTCTAGTCTTAGCTTTAAATGAAGTCAATAGAATTTTTGAGTATCCAAAAATTGCCAGAGAGTTTTTGCCGCTGCTACGAAGCTGGCATGAAGAAGCAAAGCGCATTGAAGTGGTGGGAAAACTGCGGTTAATCGTTCTTCACTCCACAGAAATTTATATTCCTTTAAAGCTCACTGAATCGCCTTTTAATGTCGGTTTACCGCTGCAATTGCCCTATTTTACAGAAGAGCAGATACTTGCTTTAGCCCAGCGTCACGGACTGGATTGGACAGAGGGTTCCGATGCCGATCGACTGATGGCCATGGTAGGGGGACATCCTTATCTAGTGCGGCTAGCTCTTTACCACCTCTGTCAAAACAGTTTAACGCTAGATCAGCTACTACAAGAAGCTCCCACCCTAGCCGGAATTTATAAAGATTATTTGCGGAGTTTTTGGGTGACATTGCAAGAGTATCCCGAACTTGCGGTTGCACTTAAACAAGTGGTAAAATCGGAACGCGGGGTGGAATTAGATCCGATAGTAGCTTCTAAATTAATTAGTATGGGGCTGATTCATATCGATAATAACCGCTGTACGCTGAGCTGCGAGTTGTACCGCATATATTTTGGTTCGCCCAACTTTATTTAGATCGAGGTTTGAGAGTTTATTTGCGTAATTTATATGAGAATTAAGCGCTCGCACCACATCCTCACCTCTCAATAAACTCAATAGATACTCACATTTAAATTAACCCAGAAACGGCATGACCCAGGTTACATACCAAATTGGAGGCAGTCTCGCTAGTGATGCACCTACCTATGTTGAACGACAAGCAGATATCGAACTTTATCAAGCCTTAAAACGAGGCGAGTTTTGCTACGTCCTCAACTCCCGGCAAATGGGCAAATCTTCCCTTCTCGTCCGCACCCTGCACCGACTGCAAGCAGAAGGATTTCAATGCAGCACCATTGACATGACCCGCATCGGCAGCGAAAACATTACTCCTTTACAGTGGTACAAAGGAATCGTTGGGGATTTGTGGCGTAGCTTTAATTTATTAGGACAAGTTAATTTAAAAACCTGGTGGAAAGAACAAGAAGAAGTCTCTCTCCTGCAAAGATTGAGTCAGTTTATTGAAGAGATATTATTGACCAGATTTGCGGAAGAGCGAATTGTTATATTTGTCGATGAGATTGATAGTATTCTCAGTTTAGATTTTCCGGTAGATGATTTTTTCGCCTTGATTCGTTTTTGCTACAATCAACGAGCTATCAATCCAGAATATAGCCGCATTACCTTCGCGATTTTCGGAGTAGCTACACCAAGCGATTTAATCGCCGATAAAAATCGGACACCTTTTAATATCGGACAAGCGATCGATTTGTCAGGATTTAGCTTAGAAGAAGCGCAACCATTAGCGAAAGGGGTAGAAAATGTCATAGCCAATCCGCAAGAAGTTCTCAAAGAAATCTTAGTTTGGACGGGAGGACAGCCATTTTTAACCCAAAAAATATGTGAATTAGTAGTAAAAATGGCGGGGTCAGCCCACAGCGGTGATTTAAAAATACCACCGGGAACAGAGGAATTTTTTGTCGAATCGGTGGTAGGATCGCACATCGTCAACAACTGGGAATCTCAAGATGAGCCAGAGCATCTGAAAACGATACGCGATCGCATCTTGCGAAACGAACAACGCGCAGGCAGATGGCTGGGTATTTACCAGCAGATCTTACAAGGATTTGAAGTATCAACCGATGACAGTAGCGAACACATCGAACTATTGCTATCAGGTTTAGTAGTAAAACAGCAAGGTTATTTGCACGTAAAAAACCGAATTTACGCAGAAGTATTTAATCTCGAATGGGTAGAAAAAAACTTAGGGCAACTCCGCCCTTACTCCCAAGCATTTGATGCTTGGATTGCTTCTAAACAAACAGATTATTCGCGCCTTGTGAGGGGACAAGCCTTAAAAGATGCTCAAATCTGGATGCAGGGAAAAAGTTTGAGCGATTTAGACTATCAGTTTTTAGCTGCTAGCGCCGAATTCGACAAGCAAGAAATGCAACTGACCTTAGAAGCAGAAAGGTTAAAAGAAGTCGAAAAAAATGCCAGACGGCAAAAGTGGTTTATTGCTGCACTCTCTTTAGCATTAGCGATCGCCCTCTTTCTCGGAACAGCAGCTTTTTGGCAATATCGAAGAGCTACCATAAGTGAAATCGAAGCGATCGCCACCTCCTCCGAAGCCCTCTTCACCTTAGAGCAAAAATTAGACAGCCTCATTGCCGCCATCAAAGCCAAGCGCAAACTGCAACAACTCGGCAGCGCAAATCCCGAACTAGAAAATCGCGTGCAATTATTACTAGAGCAGGCAGTTTATGGAGCGTCGGAGTTCAACCGCTTGTCAGGACAACAGGCGACACTGTTTAGATTAGCAATCAGTCCCGACGCTCAAACCATTGCCTCCTCAAGTACAGAGACAGTGGTCAAACTCTGGCAGCGAGATGGCACCCTTGTTGCCACTCTTCCCCACAACGGTGTGGTATGGAGGGTGGCTTTTAGCCCCGACAGTAAACTCCTCGCTTGCGCCAGTGAAGATGGCACAGTTAAACTTTGGCAGCAACAGGGAACGTCTTGGCAAAACCCCAAACTCTTACACACCCTTAAGGGACACAGCACCGAGTTTAACGGTGTGGCGTTCAGCCCAGATGGCGAGATTTTAGCCGCATCCGGTGAGAATAACACCGTTAAACTCTGGGACAAAAACGGCGTTTTATTAACGATTCTCGATCGCACCGATGCGGTGAGGAGCCTGAGCTTTAGCCCCAACGGGGAAATGCTCGGTAGCGGCAGTACGGAGGGTACGATCCGATTGTGGAAAAAAAACGGCCCATTCTGGGACTCCGTAAAGTTACTACGAGCGTTTCAAGGGCATAGCGCTGCCATTTGGAATGTCAAGTTCAGTCCTGACAGCGAGATATTTGCCTCCGCGAGCATGGATAAAACTGTTAAACTTTGGCGCTCCAATGCTCCCCTGGACGAAGAGTTACACCCAGGCACGTTGCTTACGTCGGGGAACCCGCCAACGCAAGTGCCTCCCCTACAAACCCTTAAGGGTCACGCATCTGGCATTGAGAGTCTAGATTTAAGTCCTGACGGTGAGATTATCGCCACAGGCAGCGACGATCGAACCATTAAATTTTGGAGCAAAGACGGTAAAGAGCTGAGAACTTTTAGAGGACATAGCAGTGCCGTGTGGGATATCAATTTCAGTCTTGACGGCACTTTCATTGCTTCGCTGGGTGTAGGAAATGATGTCAAACTTTGGCAGCCGAAAAACATTTTTTTCTTGCCCCTGCAAGGTCACGACGCTGCTCTTTATGCTGCTGCTTTCGCGGATGACGGTAAACTCGTCGCCACTGCAAGTATAGACGGCACGGTGAAACTTTGGTGCGTCGATGGCACGTTGCACAAAACGCTCAAGGAGGACACAGGAGAGCTTTGGGATTTGGCATTCAGTCCTGACGGTAAACTCATTGCCGCGGGGGGCGAAAAAACAGTTAAACTCTGGCACAAGGGTGGCAGATTCCTGAGAGAAATCAAGGCACACAACGGAATCGTTTACGGAATTACTTGGAGTCCTGACGGTAAAATTATTGCCTCCGCAAGTGCAGACGGCACGGTGAAACTCTGGCAGCCAGACGGCACTTTGCTGAGAACTCTGAAGCTAGATGGCAGCACCTTCTGGAGTGTGGCCTTTAGCCCTGATGGAAAAGCTCTAGCCGCCGTCAATAGCAGTGGCGCGATCGCGATCTGGAAGCCCGATGGCACTTTGTTGCAGGCGATTGATGCCCATCAAGCTTTGATTAAAAAAGTCAGTTTCAGTGCCGATGGCAAGATGCTCGCCTCAGCCAGTATGGATAGCACCGCCAAACTCTGGAAATTAGATCTCTCATCGACTCTTATTGACACTTCGGTTCCTCACTCTTCACAGCTCCTGCGAACGCTTAAAGGTCACACACAGGCACTGATGGGAGTTTCCTTTAGCCCGGATGGTGAGATCGTCGCTACGGCAAGTCTGGATAACACTGTGAAACTCTGGAACAAAAACGGCATCTTGCTGAGGACGCTCGCGGGGCATACAGGTATAGTGACAGGAGTTTCCTTCAGTCCCGACGGCACTTTCCTTGTTTCCGCCAGCCATGACGAAACGGCGATTTTGTGGAATGTGCAGCGCATTCTCAATACGGACCCGCTGGTGTTTGGTTGCGACTGGGTGCGGGATTATTTGCGAACAAATGCCGATGTGAAGGAGGAGGATAGACATTTGTGCGATGCAGTGGGCGATCGTGACATTCTCCGAAACAATTAACTATCCATTATGAAAGATTACTCTTACCACATTGGTGGCAGTCTCACAACTGATGCGCCTACCTATGTCGAACGACAAGCAGATATCCAACTTTATCAAGCCTTAAAACGAGGCGAGTTTTGCTACGTCCTCAACTCCCGACAAATGGGCAAATCTTCCCTTCTCGTTCGCACCCTGCACCGACTGCAAGCAGAAGGATTTCAATGCAGCGCGATCGACATGACTCGCATCGGTAGCGAAAACATTACTCCTTTACAGTGGTACAAAGGAATTGTTGGGGATTTGTGGCGCAGTTTCAATCTTGTAGGAAAAGTTAATTTAAAAAGCTGGTGGCAAGAACAAGAAGAAGTTTCTCTCCTGCAAAGATTGAGTCAATTTATTGAAGAGATTTTATTAGCGAGATTTCCTAACGAGCGAATTTTTATATTTGTCGATGAGATTGATAGTATTTTAAGCTTAGATTTTCCCGTAGATGACTTTTTCGCCTTGATTCGTTATTGTTACAACCAACGAGCCATTAATCCAGAATACAACCGAATTACCTTCGCGATTTTCGGAGTAGCTGCACCCAGCGATTTAATCGCCGATAAAAATCGGACACCTTTTAATATCGGACAAGCAGTAGATTTGCCCGGTTTTTACTTGGAAGAAGCCTCTCCTTTAGCTCAAGGGTTAGAGAGTGTAGTTAGTAATGCCGAGGCAATTATCAAATCAATATTATATTGGACTTCTGGGCAACCATTTCTGAGCCAAAAGCTGTGTCAATTGATAGTAAGAGCGACGCGAGAATCTCACAGTGACGTGCTGATAATTCCACCGGAAACTGAAGGATTTTTTGTGGAATCAGTCGTGCGATCGCACATCATCCAGAATTGGGAATCTCAAGATGAACCCGAGCATTTAAAGACGATCCGCGATCGCATTTTGAGAAATGAGCAACGTGCTGGAAGACTACTAGGCATCTATCAAAAAATCTTACAAGGAGTGGAAGTACCCACCGATGACTCGCGAGAACAGGTAGAACTATTGCTGTCTGGTTTGGTAGTAAAATACCAGGGTTTTTTACAGGTAAGAAACCCCATTTATCAAGAAGTATTTAACAAAAAATGGGTAGAAAAAAATCTCGCTTCCTTGCGTCCATACTCTCAAGCCTTTGATGCTTGGATAACTTCCAAGCAGACCGATAAATCCCGACTCTTGCGCGGAGAGGCATTGAAAAATGCTCAAGCTTGGGCCCAGGGTAAAAGTTTGAGTGACTTAGATTATCAATTTTTAGGCGCTTCTGAAGAATTAGACAGAAGAGAAATGCAGATAGGATTGGAAGCAGAACGGGCTAAAGAAATTGAAGCAAGACTAACAGAAGAACAAAAAAGATTAGCTGTAGAGAAAAAAAGTTCTAGGCGGCAAAAGTTTTTGCTTTTTGTAGTAACAATAGCATTAATTATCGCCTGTGCATTGGGGCTAGCGGTGTATTTTCAGTATCGGCAAACGGCTGTCAGCGAGATCAAAGCGATCGCCAAATCTTCCGAAGCACTATTCGCATCCAATCAAAAATTAGACGCATTCATAGAGGCAATCAGAGGAAAGCGGCAACTGCAAAAGTTAGGTGGTGTAGACCCAGAACTCGAACGCTCAGTTAAAGAAGCTCTTCATCAAGCTGTTTATGGAGCCGTTGACTATAATCATTTATCGGGGCATGACAATGTGGTTAATGATGTAACTTTCAGCCCTGATGGGGAACTCATAGCCTCAGCTTCTGCCGATAAAACGATCGATCTTTGGAAAAAAGACGGTACAAAACTAGGAATACTTCAAGGACACAACAATGCAGTTTGGGGAGTTGTATTTAACCCCAGAGGGGATCTAATTGTTTCGGGTTCTGGGGATAAAACAGTCAAACTTTGGCGCAAAAACAGTACAAATTTACCCAAAGTCAAGCCGAGTTATACCTTGTGGCAGACCTTAAAAGGACATACCGATAACGTTACACAAGTCGCGATCGCTCCTAATAATCAGATTATTTCATCTGCTTCTAAAGATAAAACCATTAAACTCTGGACTACAGACGGAAAACTACTGAGAACTCTCACCGGGCATACAGATGAAGTTGACAGCGTTGCCTTGAGTCCAGACAGTCAAATTATTGCATCTGCTTCTAAAGATAAAACTATCAAACTCTGGAATGCAGACGGTCAACTGATAAGAACCCTGACGGGACATACGGATAGAGTCAAGAATGTTGCCTTTAGCCCTCAAGGAAATCTCATCGCCTCGGCGAGTTGGGATAAAACGGTCAAACTTTGGCATCTTGATGGAACTTTAGTCAAAACCCTAACTGGACACAGCGATGCCGTGACCAAAATCGCTTTTAACCCTCAAGGTGGTTTGCTTGCCTCGGGAAGTCTAGACAGAACAGTCAAACTGTGGCAGCTTGACGGGACTCTGGTAAAAACCCTTCTAGTCGCGAAGGATGTCGTCTCTGGATTGGCTTGGAGTCCTGACGGGAAAATCTTCGCCTCATCCAGTTGGGATGGCCCGATCGCACTCTGGAAGCTTGATGACAGTTTGCTCAAGACTCTTAACGGACATCAAGCATCGATTTACACCATAAAATTTAGTCCTGATGGTAAGACAATTGCCACCGCTAGTCGTGACAATACTGTTAAACTTTGGCGACTTGATGGTAGCTTAATTCGCACTTTCCCCAAACAAGCAGATAAAGTTTTCGGAGTTGATTTTAGCCCAAAGGGAGACACTATTGCTACAGGTGGTTATGACAGCACTGTTCGATTGTGGCGACTAGATGGAACCTTAATCAAGACTTTTACTGGACACCAAGGTAGAGTTTTCGCGGTTGATTTTCATCCAGATGGGCAGTCACTCGTCTCGGTGGGTGAGGACAAAACGGTCAAAGTTTGGAGTATTGACGGCACCCAATTGGCAACTCTCAAAGGGCATACCGATCACATTAACGGAGTTGCCTTTAGTCCCGATGGAAAGCTCATTGGCTCTGGTAGTGTGGACGGCACTGTCAAACTTTGGCAGTGGGATAATGCGATCGCATTTGGAAAGCCCAGCTACAAGCTTCTACACACTTTAACAAGCCATCGCCGTCAGGTGGCTGGAGTGGCATTTAGCCCTAATGGCAAGACTCTCGCTTCAGCAGGTATGGATAGTATGGTGAGACTTTGGCGGTTGGATGGTACAGAAATTAGAGCCTTAAAGGGACACAAAAATGGGGTATTCGGCGTGGCATTTAGCCCCGATGGCAAGACTCTCGCTTCAGCAAGTTTTGACGGCACTGTTAAACTTTGGAGGTACGATGGTCAAGAGCTTGAAACCTTAAAAGGACATAGCGATGGGGTGTTCGGAGTGACATTTAGCCCTGATGGAAAGTTCCTCGCCTCAGCCAGTCAGGATACTACAGCAATTGTGTGGAAGTTAGAGCGAATTTTCCAGCTCGATTTTCTCCAGTATGGATGCGACTGGGTGCAGGATTATTTGCGAACGAATGCTGATGTGAAGGAGGAGGATAGACATTTGTGCGATCGAGTAAAAATCAGGTAGGAGGCAGAAGGATCAATAATATTATTCCTTCTGGTAGGATAGACAAACAGAATAATATCAAGTCTGCTTTATTAGGAATAATTGCTTAATATCTGTGGCGACAGCATCAGAAAATTAGATAACATTTCTCTGGCTTAGCTACTTTTTATTGCTATCTCCTTTAATACTAAATCCGGCTTAACTACTCCCTTTATCTCTCAGTCCGCAGAGGCGGAGTTCGATTGTTTAGTAGCGGTTGAAACCGCCGAATGATACGCAGAATGATAAAGGGAGTAGCCAACCTGGATTTGGTATAATAACTACAGAGTAATGAAATCGCTAGCGGTGAGAATACCGGGCGTAATATTGTTAAGCTTCGCCAACAATTGATTGGTGTCCGTCACAGTAATCACAGTCTGATTGTTGGTAGAAGTGATGCTGAGTTGAGTGAAACTCAAACCCGGATTCAACCCTATTAAATCCTCGC